>JBFXEM010000026.1:0-10861 GCA_050180135.1 Solirubrobacterales bacterium
CGACGCGACGCTCATCTCGTCTCCTTTTGGTGTTGCATAGGCCGGCCCGGGGAGGTTACCGCGATCCTGGCCAGCTAGCCAGTTTCAGGCTCGGGTGCCCGGGCGATCGATCTCTCGCTTGAGGATCTTCCCGGTCGGTCCTTTCGGCAGCTCGTCGAGGAACCAGACCACCCGCGGGTACTTGTAGGCGGCGAGGTTCTCCTTCACGTAGGCGCTGACCTCCTCGGCGCTCAGCTCCTCGCCGTCGTGGAGGACGACCGCGGCGCCGACCTCCTCGCCGAGCTGCTCGTGCGGGACTCCCACCACGGCCGCTTCGCGGATCTTCGGGTGCTCGTAGAGGACCTCCTCGACTTCGCGCGGGAAGACGTTGTAGCCGCCGCGGATGATCAGGTCCTTCTTGCGGTCGACGATGTAGAAGTAGCCGTCCTCGTCGGTGCGGGCCATGTCGCCGGAGTGAAACCAACCGCCGCGCATCGCCTCCGCGGTCGCCTCGGGCCGGTTCCAGTAGCCCTTCATGATGTTGTGGCCGCGGATCGCAACCTCGCCGACCTCGCCCGCGGCGACCTCGTTGTCGTCCTCGTCGACGAGGCGGATCTCGACCCCTTCCAGCGGGGTGCCGATCGAGCCCGGCTTGCGCTCGCGGTCAGGGTGGTTGGAGCAGGCGACCGGCGAGGTCTCCGAGAGGCCGTATCCCTCGAGCACGATCGCGCCGAAGGCGTCCTCGAAGCCGCGCAGGACCTCGACCGGCATCGAGGCGCCGCCGGTGATGCAGGTGCGCAGGGTCGAGGTGTCGTAGCTCTCGCGCTCCGGGTGGTGCAGCAGCGCCCCGTACATCGTCGGCACCCCGTAGAAGTGGGTCACCTTGTCCCGCTGGATCGTCTCCAGGGCCAGCGCCGGGTCGAATTTCGGGACCAGGGTCAGGGTCGCGCCGATCATCAGCGAGGCGTTCATGCTCACCGTCTGCCCGAAGGAGTGGAAGAGGGGAAGCCCACCGAAGACGACGTCGCCGCTGCCGATCGCGCACATCGTGCGCGAGGTGACGTCGGCGTTGCGGTGGAGGTTGGAGTGGGTCAGCTCGGCGCCCTTCGGCTTGCCGGTGGTCCCGGAGGTGTAGAGGATCACGGCGGTGTCCTCGGCCTCGGTCTCGGTCAGCGGCATCGTCGGCTCGTGCGCGGCCAGCAGCTGGTCGAAGGAGGCGGGCTCGACCTCGACCAGCTCGGCACCGGCCTCCTCGGCGCCGGCCCGCGCCTCCGCGGCGAAGCCGTGCCAGGCGAGCAGCAGCTCGGCACCGGAGTCGCTCAGGTAGAAGGCGATCTCCCGCCGCTTCAGCAGCACGTTCATCGGCACCACGACGGCGCCGGCACGGAGCGCGCCGTAGTAGGCGATCGGGAACTCGGGGACGTTGGGAAGCATGATCCCGACGCGATCACCGGGCCGCACGCCCTTGGCGGTCAGCAGTGAGGCGAGGCGGGCGCTGCGCTCGTCGAGCTGCGCGTAGGAAAGCTCGACCTCGCCGAGGCGCACGGCGATTGCCTCCGGCACTCGGACGCCGCTCTCGGTCACGATCGATGCCAGGTTCAACCCCATCGCTCCATCCCTCCCTCGGTCGGTCTGCTGGCGCGGCAGTCTAGGCGGCGGCGGGGGTCGGCTACGCTGCCGCGATGGACGACCTCGGCGAACCGACGTCATACCTCGTCGTCGACAAGGGCATTCCGGTGTTCTCCAGCGACGGCGAGAAACTGGGTCGCGTGGTGCGGGTGCTCTCGGCGCGCGAGGCGGACATGTTCGACGGCATCATCTTCGACACCACCGCCGGCCCCGGCGGCCACCGCTTTGTCGACGCGCCAGAGGTTGCCTCGCTGTTCGAACGCGGCGTGGTGCTGAAGATCGACGCCGCCGAAGCAGCCTCGCTGCCGAAGCCGAGCGCCAACCCCGGCGCGATCTCGGTCAACCCAGCCGACCTGGTCGGCGGCGGCGGCCGCGGCTTCATGAGCCGGATGCGGGATCTCTTCAGCGGCCGCCGCTGAATGTCACTACATCTGTAGTATCCTGGGCCGATGGGCCGAACGTACCGGCGTGGGGAGGACGGGTATGAGCAGGCGCGGTGTGCCGCCGTCTGGAACGCCCGCACCCCGGCTCGTTTCCCCGACCTGATCGTCCAGGTCGAGAGCGACGAGGAGCTGGTCGCCGCGGTGCGGCGGGCCGGCGCCGAGGGCCTGCGGATCGGCGTCCGCTCCGGCGGCCACAGCTGGGCAGGCAACCACCTGCGCGACGGCGGCATGCTGCTTGATGCCTCCCGGCTCGACTCCGTCGAGGTCGACGCCGAGGCCGGGACCGCGGTGGTCGGGCCGGGCGCGCGCGGCAACGAGGTCTTGGCGGCGCTGGCCGAGCATGAGCTCTTCTTCCCGGCCGGCCACTGTCCCGGCGTCGCCCTTGGTGGCTACCTGCTGCAGGGCGGCTACGGCTGGAACGGCCGCGTCCACGGTCCCGCCTGCATGAGCGTCGAGGCGATCGACGTGGTCACCGCGGCCGGCGAGCTGGTGCGTGCCGAGCAGACGAGCCATCCCGACCTCTTCTGGGCCGCCCGCGGCTCCGGTCCCGGCTTCTTCGGCGCGGTGGCGCGCTTTCACCTGCGCTTGTACCCACGGCCGCGGCACGTTGCCAACGGCGTCCACCTCTACCCGATCGAGCTGCTGGACGAGGTCTTCGCCTGGGCGCAGGAGATCGGCCCGAGCGTGGCCCGCGAGGTCGAGCTGATGGTCTTCATCCACCGCGACCTGGCCGGCGATCCGGAGGTCGCGGTGAGCGCGCCGGCGTTGGTCGACAGCGCCGAGGAGGCGGCCGCGGCGCTCGCCTTCCTCGAGACCTGCCCGGCGATCGGCCGGGCGCGGCTGGTCGTGCCGAACGTCGAGGTGACGCTGCCCGACCTCTACGCCGCCGTCCACCAGTCCTACCCCGACGAGCATCGCTACGCGGTCGACAACATGTGGACCCACGCGCCGGTCGAGGAGCTGCTGCCGGGCCTGCGGCGGATCGCGGCGACGCTGCCGGGGGCGCCCTCGCACATGCTGTGGATGAACTGGGGCCCGAGCCCGCCGCGGCCGGAGATGGCCTACAGCGTCGAGGACGAGACCTACATCGCCCTCTACGGGGTCTGGAGCGCGGTCGACGACGACGCCGCCAATGTCGACTGGGTGGCTCAGCGGATGGGGGAGATGGAAGGCCTCGCGAGCGGCATCCAGCTGGCCGACGAGAACCTCGGCCAGCGCCCGGCCCGCTTCGCCAGCGACGCCAACATGGCGCGGCTCGACGAGGTGCGGGCGCGCTATGACCCCGACGGCCTCTTCCACGCCTGGATGGGGCGACTGTGAGCGCGGGCGAGCTCGAGCGCTACCTGGAGCGGCCGCTGGCTCCGCCCGACCCGGCGACGTTGGTGGCGATCGAGGCCGGCCCGGCCGACCCCGCCACGGCACTGCCACTGGCTCGGATCGACCGCCTCCGCGACCCGACGCCGCTGCCGCTGGAGAGCGGCTGGTGCACGCTGCCCGACGGCGTTCGTTTCGTCGCCGTGCGTACGCCGATGCCCGCGGTCAGCGCGGCGATGGTCGACTGGTGGTTCGACTGGCACCCGCGCGACCCGCTCCGCTACCGCATCTGGCACCCACTCGCCCACCGCGACAACACCCTGGAGGCGCCGCCGCGGCGCGGCGCGAAGGCCCACTGGGGCGCCGTCCACCACCCGGTCGAGGACGTCGGCACCGGGACCGTCCACGCCCGCATCGCATTCGTGGCACCGAGCCAGCTCGGCTTCGCCGACGACGCCCTCGACGACCCCGCCGTCGGCACGATCGTCTGCGGCCTGGTCGGCGACGACCGCCGTCGTACCCGTCACTCGGCGATGGCCCACGTCTTCCTCCGCGACGGCGACGGCCTGGTCCTGCGCAGCCACTTCTGGCTCGGCGCCAGGATCCGTCCCTACCTTCCCGGCCGGCTCGCCGGCCTCGGCGAGGTGGCACTCAACCGGCGGGCGGTTCGCGATGCCACCCTGCCCGACGGCCTGGCCCCGGCGCTGGCCCGCCACTGCGCCGAGGAGTACGCCAACCTGGCCTCGTTGCTGCCGGAGTTGTTTCCGGCCTGACCCCAGGGCGGTGGCCTCTGCGCCGGCCCCTACTCAGAGTGCCCGACGGCGGCCTGCTTGCGGTGCGTGCGGATCTCGCTGAGGATTCGCTCGAGTCGAGGCTCGGCGGAGGTGTCGACGTAGGTCATTGCCTCAGCCACGCCCGGATGCACGGCGGCGATGCGGTCGTGCATGGCGTGGGCGACGGCGCGGTAGGTGGGGTGGCCCTCGCGGCCGGAGCGCAGCTCGACGAGGTGCATCGCCTCGCGGGCGTTGAGGTCGAGGACGTAGCGGATCCGGTAGGCGAGGCTGAGGGCGTAGGGGGCCAGCTCGGAGAGGCCGGCGTCGGCGAGCCGCTCGTACTCGCGGCGGGAGATCTCCAGAGCCCGTTCGAACTCGCCGCCGGCGCCGGCCTCGACCACCTCGTCGGGGATGCCGGCGCCGAGGTCGGGCCCGAGGCGCTGCCACTGGCAGGTCAGCATCCGGTGGCGCTGGAGGTCGCGAAAGGCGCCGTAGTCGGAGACGATCTCGAAGCGGTAGCGCAGCGCCTCGAAGCCGCGCCCGGGCCGGTGGCGGCGGTTGCCGCGCTCGCCGGCCATCGCCGCCAGCAACTCGCCGCGCTCGCCCTTGCCGAGGACGTCGATGCGAGCCAGGATCTCGGCTTCGGGGGCGCTCGCAGCCTCAAACAGGCAGGCGGCGAGCAGATCCTCTTCGCTGCCGTCGACATGGATCAGCTCCACCGACGGCGCCGCCTCGTCCTCGCCGCGGCGGTCGAGGCCGAGGCGGGCGACCCAATCCTCCGTGCGCTGGCGTCGCTCCTGCAGATAGGTGATCCACTCACCGCCACGGTCGGGGCGCTCGACCCGGGAGACGAAGCTCGGCATCACGCGCTGCAGCTCGGCCAGGATCATGCCGCCGTACTCACGCGCCTCCGGCAGCGGTGAGGCCATCAGGCGCAGGATCAGCTGCTCGTAGGCCTGGCCGGAGGCGTAGATGCCGACGTGGCTGAGGGTCGCCGCCGGCAGCAGGCCGCGCAGGAGGTCGAGCGCCTTGGCCCGGATCGAGCGCGCCCAGGGACCCTCCGGTTCACCGTCGCCGCGGGGCCAGCGCTCTGCCGCCCACTTCTCAACCGTGGTCAGCGATCGCGAGTAGATCCCGAACAGCTCGTCCATCGCCGCCGCGAACTCGGGCCCGAGCTGCTGGTCGGAATAGAAGCGGTAGCCGCCGTCCGGCAGCGGCTCGTCGTAGGGGATATAGCGGGTCGATTGCTCCAGGTAGGCGGCGAGACGGCCGCGCTGCAGCAGCTTGGTGAGGATGTTGGAGACCCACTCGCAGGCGACGTGGGCACCGCCGACCTGGGCGATCGAGTCGTCGCCGTAGCCGACGAAGACCCGCTCGTAGAGCTGTGCGGCCCGCTCTCCCTCGGCCGCGTCGAAGGGCCGGCCGGCCGCTGGAGCGTCGGCGGCGAACTCTTCCAGGTAGAGGCGCCGGACCGTCCCCGAGTAGCGCGAGTAGCGGGCGAAGAGCGCTCCTTTGACCGTTTCGGGCAGGTTTACGAGGGCGAAGACGGGGCGGTCGAGGTTGGTGAAGTGGGGGGCAAGGACCGCTTGCTCCTCGGGGCTGAACTGTTCGGCCGGATAGCGCACCGGGGCATCGTAGAGGCGGCAGGGGACGCGGGCGTCTGAGCTACATAGTCTGCGGGTACGGGAGTCCGCCTTACTAAGAATCGACTATGAACGCACCAGACCCAGACAAATCTCTGGCCCAGGCTCCGATTGGCCCCGGTCTGCTCGTGGCCGGGCTCGCCGTGATCGTTCTCGGCCTGCTCGGGCCGTTGTTGATCGGGTCCTTCTCCGACACCCAAACCCTGATCCTGGCCCTCGCCGAGATCGTCTGCTTGGGTGTAATCGCGGTCGGGGTGCTGGTGATGTCGCGGCGGCTGCGGGCCAGCCACCGGGCGCTCTGGGAGGTGGCGCGGCGCGACGAGCTGACCGGGGTCGGCAACTACCGCAGCCTGTACGAGCGCCTCGCCGAGGAGATCGCCCGGCACGGCCGCCACGACCGCCAGTTCACGCTGATCCTGCTCGACCTCGACGGTTTCAAGCAGGTCAACGAGCGCTACGGCCATCTCGAGGGGGACCGCCTGCTGACCGAGGTCGGTGGCGCCCTGCGCGACGAGGTGCGCGACGAGGACTCGGTCTTCCGCCAGGGCGGCGACGAGTTCGCGGTGATCGTCGAGGAGGCCGACGTCGAGGAGGCGTCTGAAGTCGCGTCGCGGATCCGCGCCCGGATCGCCAGGCGCGGCTTCGGCAGCGACGAGCAACGGCCGCTCTCGGGATCGACCGGCTTCGCCGTCTTTCCCGCCGACGGGGCCAGCGCCGAGGCGCTGCTGGGTTACGCCGATCGGGACCTGCTCGCCGCCAAGCGCGGCGAGCAACGCGCCTAGTAGCGCTTAGATCGCGCCGCCGCCGGCGCCCAGGTAGCTGAAGCGGACGGCCAGGGCGACCGCCTCCGTGCGGGTGTCGACCTCGAGCTTGGCGATCGCGTTGCGGACGTGGGTGTGGACCGTGGCCGGGCTCAGGGCCAGCCGCTCGGCGATCTCTTTCACCCGCAGTCCCTCGGCCAGCAGCTCGAGGATCTGGCGCTCACGCGGGGAGAGGTCGAGCAGCTTCTCGACCTCGGAGGGCTTGCCGCCGGCGAAGTCGCCGCCGAGGAAGGTGCCGCCGCCGGTCACCGCTTTGACGGCGCGGCCGATGTCCTCGGCCGGCGCCGACTTGAGCACGTAGCCGGAGGCGCCGGCCCGCAGCGCCAGCGCCAGCAGGTCGGGCTGGGCGTGGGCGGTGAAGATGATCACTTTGGTCCGCGGCCGCGCCTTCAGGACCTCCTTGGTCGCCTCGATCCCGTCGCGCTTGGGCAGCTCGACGTCGATGATCAGGACGTCGGGCTCCAGCTCTTTGACGACGTCGACGACATCGCGCCCGTTGCTGGCCTCGCCGACGATCTCCACGATGTTCGAGTTGGCCATCCGCGCCTTGATTGCTTCGCGGACGATCTCGTGGTCATCGCACAGGACCACCCGCTTGGCCTCGCGCACACTGGAGTTCATAGAGGCGCGATTGTGCCAGGGCTACCAAATTCCTGCAAAGAATTGGGTAGAGAGAATCCTCCGTCCCGCTCCTGGCGGTTCTCGATCAGGGCGATTATCGTTCGCCCGACCGCGCAGGCGGTGCCGTTGAGGGTGTGGACGGCGACCGGCGCCTCGCCCTCGGCCGGGCGGTAGCGGCAGCCCATGCGACGGGCCTGGTAGTCGGTCGTGTTGGAGCAGGAGGTGAGCTCGCGGTAGCGGTCCTGGCTTGGGATCCAGGCCTCGCAGTCGTACTTCTTGGCGGCCGGGGCGCCGAGGTCGCCGACGGCGACGTTGACGACGCGGTACGGAATCTCGAGGGCGTTGAGGATGCGCTCCTCGGTCGCGAGGATGCGTTCGTGCTCGGCCGCCGACTCCGACGGCTCGACGAACGAGAACATCTCGACCTTGTCGAACTGGTGGACCCGGAAGATGCCGCGGGTGTCGCGGCCGGCGGCGCCGGCCTCGCGCCGGAAGCAGGTCGAGAAGCCGCTGTAGCGCAGCGGCAGCGCCTCGGCCTCGAGGATCTCGCCCGCGTGCAGCCCGGCCAGGGCGACCTCCGAGGTCCCGGTCAGGAACAGCTCGTCCTTGGGGATCTCGTAGATCTGGTCGCGGTCGCCGGGCAGGAAGCCGGTCCCCTCCAGCGCCTCTTCGCGGACCAGCACCGGCGGCACCACCGGTTCGTGCCCTTCCTCGCGGGCGATCTCCAGCGCGAAGCGGACCAGCGCCAGCTCCAGCATCACCAGGTCGCCCTTGAGGTAGGCGAAGCGCGAGCCGGAGAGGCGGGCGCCGGCCTCCATGTCGATCAGGCCGAGCTCGGTGCCGATCTCGAGGTGGTCGCGGATCGGGAAGTCGAAGCTGGGCAGCTCGCCGACCTCGCGCACGACCACGGCGTCCTCCTCGGTCATCCCGTCGGGGGCGTCGGGGTCGGGCAGGTTGGGCAGCGCGGTGGCGATGCGGCCGAGGTCGGCATCGACTGCCTCCAGCTCGGCTTTGCCGGACTCGATCTTCTCCTTCAGCGCCTGCACGGTCGCCATCAGCTCCGCGGCGTCCTCGCCGGCCTGCTTGCGCTCGCCGATCTGCTTGGAGAGGGTCTTGCGTTCGGCCTGGGCGTTCTCGACCGCGGGCAGCAGCTCGCGGCGGCGGGCGTCGAGCGCCAGCAGCTCGTCGACCTGCTCGGCGGCGCCGCGCCGGGCCAGCGCCGTCTTGACCCGCTCAGGGTCGGAGCGGATCAACTTCAGGTCAAGCATGTCGCCGCCGGACTAAGGATTCTGGCCGGGACGGGGCGGTTCGCCCGCTTCGTTCCCGGCGTACTCGGCGACGAACTCGGCGATCGCTTCGGCCTCTTTGCCGACGACGATGTTCTGGGGCATGATCGCGCCGGAGAAGCCGCCGTTCTCGATCGCGTATAGCGCGTCGTCGTAGGTCTCGGTGCGCTGGTTGAGGTTCGGCCCCTGGGTGCGCTCGCCGCGGTTGCCGCTGCCCTGGGTGCCGGCGGCGCTGAGCGTGTGGCAGCCCGAGCAGTGACTCGCGAAGAGAACGGCCCCTTCGCGGTTGGGGTCGTCCTTGGAGACCGAGATCCCTTCTTCGCCGAAACCACAGGCAGCGAGCCCGAAAGCTGCGACGACGACCATCGCTATGACCAGTACTGGACGCACGCGGCGCGCATCATATTGGTCTTGGAGGCCGCGGCGGCCCGCGACGCCAAGGCGGTGTCGCAGACGGCCCGGCGGCGAGTGGGATTATTGGGCCATGGCGGACTTCCAAGAGCCGGGCTGGTTCACCAAGCACGTCTTCAACCGAGGGGTTGCCCTGGTCACGCGGCTCGGGCTGAGCGTCGCCGGCTCGCGGGTGCTGGAAGTGAAGGGCCGCAAAAGCGGCGAGTGGCGCCAGACCCCGGTCAACCTGCTCGTCTTCGAGGGCGACCGGTACCTGGTTGCCCCGCGGGGCACGACCCAGTGGGTACGCAACATGCGCGCCGCCGGAGGCGGTCGCCTCGTTCTCGGCCGCCGTGTCGAGGAGTTCAGGGCGACGGAGGTTCCCGAGGCCGGGCGCCCGCCGCTCCTGCGCGCCTACCTGCGGAAGTGGAAGTGGGAGGTGGGGGCCTTCTTCGACGGCGTCGGCCCCGACTCCACCGACGCCGAGCTCCTCCGCATCGCCCCCGATCACCCCGCCTTCAAGCTCGACTGACGCCGAGGAGTACATCGAGATCCACCTTTCGCTCGATTGAGACGGCTTTGGTGGTTCTCGCTCGGGCGAGGATCGCGCCGGCGACCTAGAGGCCGCTGGTGAAGGCGGCGCGCAGGGCAACGAAGAAGATGACGCCGGCGCTGACGGCCATGATCCCCATCTCGCGGCGGACGATCGCCAGGGCGGTCGCCTGCTGGGTCTCCGGGTCGAGCGCTTCGAAGTCGATCTCACCCAGCTCGCGGGCGGCGGCGCCGGCGCGGGCGCCCTCGGCGATGAAGGAGATGAAGAGGGGGAGGATGCCGTAGAGGTAGTGGAGGTCGTTTGGCTGTTCGTGGTTGGTGACGACGAGCAGGCCGCCGAGCAGGGCCTGCACGAAGACCGAGACCTGAGCCAGGCGCAGCAGGTACCAGAAGGGGACCGACTGCCGGTCGCGGTACCAGGCGAGGCCGCCGACGGCTCCGGCAGCCAGGTTGAGCGCGATCACCGCGAAGCCGACGGCGATGTGCAGAGCGACCATCGGCCTAAATCCTCCCAGTACGGTCGGGATTCGGCTTGCAGATGCGGAAAATCACTATGTAGCAAGTTGTCACAAGCTAGGTGTATAACAGCGTCTACCCCGGACTTTCCCCCCTGTGCTCAAGACCTACCTCCCGATTCTCGTCTTCGCCTTCCTCGGCCTCGCCGTGGCCAGCGTCTTCATGGTCGTAAACCACCTGGTCGGCCCGAAGAAGCCGCGCGTGCCGACCGCGGCCAGCCGTCGCCAGGGCGAGCCCTATGAGTCCGGAATCCCGGTCGAGGCGATGAAGGGGATCAAATTCGGCGTCAGCTTCTACCTGCTGGCGATGCTGTTCATCCTCTTCGACATCGAGGTCGTCTTCCTCTACCCGGTCGGGGTGATGCTGAAGGGCGCCGACAGCGTCCTCGTGCTCGGCGAGCTGATCACCTTCGTCGTGCTCCTGCTCGTCGCCTTCGTCTACGTCTGGCGCAAGGGGGCCCTGGATTGGAGGTAGAGCGCCGCAGCTTCGAGGCCAAGCAGGCCTCCGCCCGCGACATGCTCCGCGGCGACCTCGAGGGCGACGACCTCGAGCGCTACGTGGAAGAAAAAGTCGTCACGACCACCTTCGAGAAAATGATCAACCTGGCGCGGTCGAACTCGATCTTCCCGCTCACCTTCGGGCTCGCCTGCTGCGCGATCGAGGCGCCGATCTCGATCGTCACGGCCCGCTACGACCTCGCTCGCTTCGGCGCCGAGGCGCTGCGAGCCTCGCCGCGCCAGGCCGACCTGATCATCCTCTCGGGCCGGGTCTCGATCAAAATGGCGCCGGTCGTCCGCCGCCTCTACGACCAGATGCTGGAGCCGAAGTGGGCGATCTCGATGGGCGCCTGCTCCTCCTCCGGCGGCATGTTCGCCAACTACGCCGTCGTCCAGG
>JBFXEM010000027.1:0-10766 GCA_050180135.1 Solirubrobacterales bacterium
TACCCGGTGCTCCTGTTCGGCTACGGGCTGTTCGGGGTCGCCCTTGGGTTCGTCTACGCACCGATGTCGACGGCGGCGATGGCGGCGATGCCCGGCTCCAAGGTCGGGATCGCCTCCGGCGTGCTGGCGATGGATCGAGTTCTCGCCGGCGCCGTCGCGCTCGCCGCCACCGGCGCCGTCTTCCATGCGCTGCTCGGCGGCGGTGACTCTTTCGCGGCTGCGGTGGCCGGCTCGACCTGGGTTGGTGTCGTCCTCTGCGCCGCGGGTGCCGGCCTGACCTGGGCCTTCGTTCGGGACCCAGCTTGACAAAAGCAATTCCGAGCTGTCCACACGGGTATGGCCGCACCGCATTCCAGAGCGCTTTTTGCCATCCTTAGTGGCGATGGCATCACTGTCCGGGGACGAGCTTCAAGAGCTTTCTGAACGTCAAGATCCCCGCCTACTCCGAGCCCTCGACGTGGTCGCCCCGGGCGGGTCTTTGCGAGAGGGCATTGACAACATCGTCCACGCCCGCACCGGCGGCCTGCTGGTCGTCGGCGACCTCGACGACATCTCCCACCTGCTCTCCGGCGGGATCAAGCTCGACATCGACTACACGCCGGCGATGCTCTACCAGGTGGCGAAGATGGACGGAGCCATCGTGCTCAACCAGGAGGCGACGAAGATCGCCTGGGCCAACGTGCAGTTGATGCCCGACCCGACGATCCTCAGCTCGGAGACGGGAACCCGGCACCGCACCGCCGAGCGCGTCTCCAAACAGACGACGGCGCTGGTGATCGCGATCTCCCAGCGCCGCGACGTCGTCTCCCTCTACGTCGAGGGGACCAAGTACATCCTCCAGGACATCCCAGCGGTGCTGGCCAAGGCCAACCAGGGTCTGGCGACGCTGGAGAAGTACCGCGAGCGCCTCGACCAGGTCTCGGCCCGGCTGACCGTGCTCGAGTTCGAGGGCGGCGGCGTCCTCCACGACGCCCTCGCCGTCCTGCAGCGGGCCGAGCTGGTGACGCGGATGGCGGTCGAGGTCGAGCGCTACATCGTCGAGCTCGGCACCGAGGGGCGCCTGATCGAGATGCAGCTGGAGGAGACGATGGTCGGCGTCGCCGCCGACAAGACCGCGCTGATCCGCGACTACTCGGTCGAGGACTCGGAGGAGAACCTCACCGCGGTACTGCACGCGCTCAGTCGCATGCCCCACCAAGACGTGCTCGACTTCGGTCGCCTCGCCGAGCTGCTCGGCTACGACCGCAAGCTGAACACGCTCGACTTCCCCGTCGCCCCGCGCGGTTACCGCGTGCTGGGCCGGGTGCCGAGGATCCCCAAGCTTGTCGTCCAGAAGATCACCCATGAGCTGGGCGGGTTGGAGGAGGTCATCGCGGCCTCCGATGCCGACCTTGCCGCCGTCGACGGAGTCGGGCCCTCGCGGGCCAAAGACATCCGCGAGGGGCTGCGCAGGCTCCAGGAGGTCGACCTGGCCGACCGGTACTTACAGAGCTGACGGCGACAGGCGCCGGCAGGACACACGAAAGGAGCCACCGATTCCCGAGCTAGACGAGGCCACGATCGAGGAGGTCTTCGAGGAGGACGTCGTGTACGTCTGCGACTTCGAGGAGGGCGACAAGGTCGTGTACCCCCACCACGGCGCTGGCCTGGTGATGACGAAAGAGACTCGCGAGTTGATGGGGGAGGAACGTGAATACCTCACGATCAAGATCCTCCACAACGAGCTCACGGTGATGGTCCCCTGCGAAAACGCCGGCAAAGCGGGCTTGCGCCGGATCATCGACGAGGAAGAAATCAAGAAAGTCACAGACGTCCTCACCGACGACGTCTCGGAGATGCCGAAGAACTGGAACCGGCGCTTCAAGTACAACCGCGAGAAGATCAAGACCGGCGACGTCTTCGAGCTGGCCGAGGTTGTTCGCAACCTTGCCATTCGTGAGATGGAAAAGGGCCTCTCCACCGGCGAGAAGCAGATGTACACGCGGGCGAAGAAGATCCTCGCCTCGGAGTTCATGTACGCGCTCGACAAGGACGAGGAGGGCGCGGAGGAATACCTCGACGGACTGCTGGAGGAGCGCTTCGCCACCACGGCGTAGTTCC
This sequence comes from Solirubrobacterales bacterium, assembly GCA_050180135.1. Classification (GTDB taxonomy): domain Bacteria; phylum Actinomycetota; class Thermoleophilia; order Solirubrobacterales; family 70-9; genus VAYN01. The sequence goes on from JBFXEM010000027.1 coordinate 2,101, forward strand.
GCAGCAGCAGTAACCGCGGTCATCGCGGCCGCCGGCTCCGGGGAGCGTCTTGGAGCCGGCGGTCCGAAGGCCTTCGTACCCCTGGCGGGGCGGCCGATGGTCGAGTGGTCGCTCGCCGCCTTGCGGGCGTGCGAGTCGGTGCGCTCGATCGTCGTCGCCGCGCCGCCTGGGCACGTCTACGACTTCGGCGGCCACGATCTCGGCGTCGTTTCCGGCGGCGCCACCCGGGCGCAGTCGGTGGCCAACGCGCTGGAGGCGGTCGGGACCGAGCTGGTCGCGATCCACGACGCGGCCCGGCCGCTGATCACGCCGGAGCTGGTCGAAGCGATCGTCGCGAAGCTGGAGGCGGCCCCCGAGGCCGCAGGCGCGATCGCCGCGACCCCGCTCACCGACACCGTCAAGCAGGTGGCCGGAGAGTCGAGACCCACCAAAGCCGTCGCTATCGAGCAGAAGATGGATCTCGCCGTCGAGGCGACCCTCGATCGCTCCCGGCTCTGGGCGGCGCAGACGCCTCAGGTCTTCAGGGCGGAGGCACTGCGGAGGGCGCTCGACGTCGACGCGGTGGCGCGCGATGCCGCCACCGATGAGGCGATGCTGGTCGAGGCGGCAGGCGGGACCGTGCTCCTGCACCCTGCCGGGCCGGAGAACCTGAAGGTGACGACCCCGCTGGACCTCAGGGTCGCGGCGATGCTGCTCGCCGAGCGCGGCGCGTAGCTCGGCGCCTCATTCGGTCAGGATCAGCGCCACCACGGTGGCCGCGAAGCAGAACGCGCCGACGCTGAGGGCGACGCCCGAGTTGACCGCGCCAAGCAGGGTCGCGATCGCGGTGCCGCCGGCGAAGGCCAGCAGCATGAGAAGGAGCTGGCGCCGCATCAAGGCGGCAGTCTATTCGGCCCGGTGCCGGCGCCGGCGGCGCTCGTAGAGCTGGCGCTGCAGCCACAAGGTGGCGACGCCGGCCAGCACGATCGCCGAAAGGTTGAGCGCCAGCTGCGCCATCGCGCCGCGCCAGTCCGACCAGTCGGTGAAGGCGGCGGCGACGCCGATGTTGGCGGCCGCGGGGATCGTCGTCACCGAGATCAGGACCCCGACCAGGGCTCCCGACTTCGTCGAGGTCAGGGAGAGGACGCCGGCGATGCCGGCGAACGCGGCGACGATGAAGGAGAAGGCGTCGGGGTGGGAGATGAAGTCGGTGAGGACGTGGCGGGTGGCGTCGAGGTTGTCGTCGATCAGGCCCGTCGCGCGGGCCAGCAGGGTGAACAGGAAGGCGGCGGTGATCCCGACCGGGAACCCGACCGCGAGCGCCAGGATCGAGCGCCAGGCAACCTCGAGTCGGCGGTTGACCAGGGCGACGCAGAAGCCGGCGATCGGCCCGAACTCCGGCCCGACCACCATCGCCCCGACGATCAGGATCGGGGAGCCGAGGTAGATCCCGACCGACGCGATCAGGCAGGCGAGGACCATGAAGGCGAGGAAGGTGGCGCCGAGCTCGATGCTCTCGGAGGTGCGGCTCTCGACCTGCTCCCAGACGACGGCGTCCGAAGGGGCGCCGGCCGCGGCTCGCTCCGCCCGTTCGGCGCCGGCCGAGAGCTGGGTCTCGATCGGCTCGACCGAGATCGAGCCGTCGCGGGGCAGCTGCAGCTCGCGCAGGTCGTCGATCAGGACGCTGGCGTCCTCGCGGGCGACGTCGCAGAGGATCACGTCGCCCGCGGGCTTGCGGGCGGCTGCCGGGAGGTAGACGAGGTTGCAGGTGGATTCCGAGCCTTCGAGTAGCTCGAGCACGCGCTCGGAGCGGTCGATCGGGGCGACGATCCGGAGGTGAATCACGCGTCCAGCGTATCCACGCCGCCGCTTGGTTAGGCTCGACTCTGATGCTCACCGACTACCACCTGCATCTCCGCCCCGACGACCCGGACACGCCCGGCGAGCGCTACTTCGTCGCCGACAACGTCGAGCGCTATCTGGCGGCCGCGGCCGCGGCCGGGATCGAGGAGCTGGGCGTCTCCGAGCACGTCTACCGCTTCCGCCAGGCGCTCGAGCTCTGGGACCACCCGCTCTGGGTCGAGAACGCCACGGACGACTTCGATGCCTACTGCGAGTTCGTCGGCGGCACGCCGCTGCGACTCGGGATCGAGTGCGATTTCATCCCGGGCGCCGAAGAGAAGACGGCGGCGCTGCTGGGGGCGCGCGAGCTCGACTACGTCGTCGGCTCTGTCCACTTCATCGGCGAGGGTGACTCTGCGGTCGACCATGACGGCTTCGACGTCTGGGAGGGCAGCGAGGACCCGGAGGAGATCTGGCGCCGCTACTTCGAGGCGCTCGCCGAGTGCGCCCGCTGCGGCCTCTTCGACATCCTTGCCCACCCGGACCTGGTCAAGGTCTGGGGCCGTAACCGGCCGGCGCCCAGGGGTGACCTGCGCCGCTTCTACGAGCCCGCGGTCGAGGCGATCGCCGAGAGCGGGATCGCGGTCGAGGTCTCCACCGCGGGGCTGCGCAAGCCGGTCGGCGAGCTCTACCCCGCCCGCGGCTTCGCCGAGCTCTGCGTCGAGGCGGGGGCACAGTTCGCGCTCTCCTCCGACGCCCACCTGCCCGCGCAGGTCGGCTTCGAATATGACAAGGCGGTCGACTTTCTCGATTCGCTCGGGGTGGGGGAGATCTGCGTTTTCGAGCGACGCCAACGCCGGCTCGCCCCGCTCGGCAGCAGGGTCGGCTGAGATGATCTCCGGGCGATGATCGGTATCGGCTACGACAGCCACCGCTTCGCCGCCGGACGCAAGCTGATCCTCGGCGGCGTCGAGATCGAGCACGAGCTCGGACTCGAGGGTCACTCCGACGCCGACGTCCTCACCCACGCGGTGATCGACGCGGTCCTCGGTGCCGGCGGCGGCGGCGACATCGGCACGCTCTTCCCCCCGGACGAAGAGCGGTGGCGCGACGCCGACTCGATCGATCTGCTGCGGACCGCGGTGGGGACGATCGCGGGCGCGATCGTCAACGTCGACGCCACCGTGATCTGCGAGCGACCGCGTCTTGGCCCCTACAAGGGCGAGATGGAGCGGGTTATCGCCGACGCCACCTCGGCCCGGGTGAGCGTCAAGGCGACCACCAACGAGGGAATGGGATGGATCGGCCGCGGCGAGGGAATCGCCTGCATCGCGGTCGCGCAGGTGCAGAGCGAATAGTCTTCACGGTTCGATGTCGAGTTCGAGCAACAGCGGTGCGGGGCTGCGGGCCTCGGTCTCGGATCTGATCTTCGAGGGCAAGGTGCTGCGCGAAGCCGGGGTCCTCGCCCCCCAGCGCCCTGACAAGACGGTTCGCGTCGGTCTCACCTTCGCCCGCTGGGGCGCATCCCCGGCCACCGGGGCGGCAACCGCCGCGATCAAACATCCGCACGAGATCGCCATTCTGGACGAACGCGGCGCGCTCAGCTGGGAGCGGCTGCACCTGCGCTCGAACGCGCTCGCCGACTCCTTCCGGGCGCTCGGGATCGGCCACGGGGACGGGGTCGGGATCATGTGCCGCAACCACCGCGGCTTCATCGAGGCGACCCTGGCGGCGGCCAAGATCGGCGCCAGCGCCCTCTACCTGAACACGATGTTCGCCGGTCCGCAGCTGGTCGAGGTGACCCGTCGCGAGGCACCGAAGGCGATGGTCTACGACGAGGAGTTCTCCGAGCTGCTGGACGGCGTCGACGAGTCCGTGCACCGAATCGTCGCCTGGACCGACGGCGGCACTGGCGGGGCCGAGGCGAGCCTGGAGCAGCTGATCGCCGCCGGCGCCGACGGGGATCTGAAGCCGCCCCCGGACAAGCCGCGGTTCGTGATCCTCACCTCGGGCACCACCGGCACCCCGAAGGGGGCCCAACGCTCCAGCCCAGACGGCCTCTTCACGATCGCCTCGCTGCTCGACAAGATCCCGTACCGGACCGGCGAGACGATGATGATCGCCGCGCCGCTCTTCCACTCCTGGGGCTTCTTCCACTTCGTGATGAGCCTGCCGACCGCCTCGACGATGGTGCTGCGGCGCCGTTTCGACCCCGAGCAGACCCTGGCCGCGATCCAGCGCAACCGCGCCAACGTGCTGGCGGCGGTACCGGTGATGGTGCAGCGCATCCTCGGCCTTCCCGACGAGGTCCTGCGCTCCTACGACCTCTCCTCGCTGCGGATCACGGCGCTCTCGGGCTCGGCCCTGCCGGGCGAGTTGGCGATCGCCTGGATGGATCGCTTCGGCGACACCGTCTACAACCTCTACGGCTCGACCGAGGTCGCCTACGCGACCATCGCCACCCCCGAAGACCTGCGGGCCGCCCCCGGCACCGCCGGCAAGCCGCCGCGGGGGACCCGGATCAAGCTCTTCGACGAGGGCGGGAACGAGGTGCCCCAGGGCGCCGTCGGGCGGATCTTCGTCGGCAACGAAATGTCGTTCGAGGGCTACACCGGTGGCGGCAACAAGGAGGCGATCGACGGCCTGCTCTCCAGCGGCGACGTCGGGCACTTCGACGAGGAGGGCCGTCTGTTCATCGACGGTCGCGACGACGAGATGATCGTTTCCGGGGGAGAGAACGTATTTCCGCGCGAGGTCGAGGACCTGATCGCCGACTACGAGGGCGTCGTCGAGGTGGCGGTCATCGGCGTCGAGGACAGCGAGTTCGGGCAGCGACTGAAGGCCTTCGTCGTGGTCAAGGAGGGGGTCGAGGTCAGCGCCGAGGAGCTCGGTGCCCACGTGAAGAAGAACCTGGCCGGGTTCAAGGCGCCGCGCGAAGTCGAGTTCCTCGACGAGCTGCCGCGCAACGCCACCGGCAAGGTCCTGAAGCGCAACCTGGGCTAACTGCGCGGCCCGAAGCGGGAATCGATCTTGCGGCCGTAGTAGTTTGCCCTGGGATGAGTGATCCAGCCAGGCAGGTGCGGGCAGTCGGCGAGGCAACCGCGACGATGCACGGGGTCGCCCAGCAGGCGCTGGAGTGGGTGCGCGTCTCCGAGCAGCGTGTTGCCGCGGCCGAGCAGCGCAACGAGAAGGTGCGCGCCGAGCTGAAGGAGCGGGCGATGGAGACGCTGCGCGGCATCTCCGCCGAGGCCCGCCAGCGGATTGCCGCCGAGCGCGCCGCGAAGACCGAGGCGCAGGCCCGTGTGGCCGGGGCTGAGTTGGGCCGCGACCGTGCCGAGAAGGCTTTCGAGGAGCTTCAGCAGCGCTCCCAGTCAGAACGCGAAGCGATCGCCAACCAGGCAGCGAAGGCGCGCGAGGAGGCCGATCGCAAGGCTGCCGCGGCGCTGGCCGGCGTCGAGCAGAAGCTCAAGCGCCGCGTCGCCGAGGCTCGCGAGCAGATCCAGGCCGAGGCCGACCGCCGGATCGCCGCTGCCGAGCAGCGGGCCGCCGATGCCGAGGCCGCCGCCGAGGAGTCGAAAGCAGCCGCGCTGCGGATCGAGACCGAGATCGAGCAGCGGGTGATGGAAGGCACCGAGGAGGTCCGCCGCGAGGCCGAGGACAGCGTCCGCAAGCTCGTCCAGAAGGTCGAGCGCGAGGCCGAGGACGCCGCGCGGGCGCGCGCCGAGGAGCAGCTCAAACAGGAGTCCGACCGGATCCGCGTGCAGGCGCAGCGGCGCGAGGAGCGCGCCCGCGAGGCGACCGAGGACGAGATCAAGGCCAGCGCCAGGCGGGCCAAGCGCGAGGCCCAGGCCGCCGCCGACGAGACCGCCCCGGCATGGTTGCGCAACAGCGAGTCGGCCGCCTCGACGACCGGCTACCGGACCTTCTAAGCCGCGCCGGCCGCAAATCGATCATCATCCTCCCGATGCGGGAGGTGAGGATCAGGGACACGCTCAGCGGCGAGCCGCGGCAGATCGACGCCGGCGAGGAGGTCGGGATCTACGCCTGCGGGCCCACCGTCTACAGCCGCATTCACATCGGCAACGCCCGCCCCTTTGTCGTCTTCTCGTTGTTCGCTCGCTTCCTGCGCTCGGAGGGCTACCGGGCGCGCTTGGTGATCAACGTAACCGACGTCAACGACAAGATCTACGCTGCGGCGACGTCCGCGGGCGAGCCTTCGGATCAGTTCGCGGCGCGGATGACCGCTGCCTACTTCGAGGACACCGATCGGCTCGGTCTCGGCCGTCCCGACGCCGAGCCGCTGGCGACCGAGAGGATCGCCGGCATCGTCGCCCTGATCGCCGATCTGGTCGAGGCCGGGCACGCCTACGAGTCCAGCGGCGACGTCTACTTCCGCGTTCGCAGCTTCGACGGCTACGGCAAGCTTTCCAACCGCAGTTTCGAGGACATGGACCAGGGGGAGGAGGCGGGCTCGGCCTCGCTGAAGGAGGACCCGCTCGACTTCGCGCTCTGGAAGGCGCACAAGGAGGGCGAGGACACGAGCTGGGACTCGCCCTGGGGGCGCGGCCGGCCCGCCTGGCACATCGAGTGCTCGGTGATGGCCGAGCAGGAGCTTGGCGCCTCCTTCGCGATCCACGGCGGCGGCTCCGACCTCGTCTTCCCCCACCACGAGAACGAGATCGCGCAGTCGGAGGCGGCGGGGCGTCCTTTCGCGCGTCTCTGGATGCACAACGGGATGGTTGAGGCCGGGACGGAGAAGATGTCCAAATCCGAGGGCAACGTCTTCCAGCTCTCGGAGGCACTCGACCGCTACGGGCGCGATGCGGTGGTCGCCTACCTGATCTCGGGGCACTACCGGCAGCCGTTGGCTTTCGGGCCGGCGCAGATGCAGCAGGCGGTCGCCCAGGTGGAGCGGCTGCGGAACTTCTTCCGGGAGCATCCGGTGGAGGGGTTGGCGGGAGAGCCGGGTGGGCTCCCTCCGTCACAAATCAGTGGAGGTTCCTCCGGGAGCCCACCCGGCTCTCGCGTCGAGGCTTTCCGAGCTGCCCTTGCTGACGACTTCAATACGCCTAGAGCTATGGCTGAGGCTTTTGAGCTAGTCGGAGAAGCGAACCGGGGGGAGGTTCCGGGGGCGGCGGAGGCTCTGGCGGAGATGCTTGACCTCGTGGGGCTGGGCTCTCTTGCTTTAGATGAAGATGGGGCGGATGCGGAGGCTCAGGGGTTGATGTTGGAGCGGGAGGAGGCGCGGGCGGCTAAGGATTTCGCGCTGGCCGACGAGCTTCGCGACAAGCTGGCGGAGATGGGCTGGGAAGTGCGGGACTCGGCCGAGGGTCCGCGCTTGGTCTCGCGGTCCTAGACTCGTCCAATGGCGAGCCAGATCATCTACGGTCGCCAGCCGGTGGCCGAGGCCGAACGGGGCCGCCGCCGCGTCCATCGCGTCTGGCGGGCGCCCGAGACCGATGCCTACGAGTTGGAGCGGCTTTGCGGCTCCGCTGACCACCAGGGCGTGGTCGCCGAGGTCGATCCCTATCCCTACGGCGACGCGAAGGCGCTGCTGCGCCGCGAGGACGCCCTGATCGTCGCCCTCGACCAGGTCCAGGACCCGCGCAACCTCGGCGCCGTCTGTCGCTCCGCCGAGGTCGCCGGCGCTGCCGGTCTCATCGTCCCGGAGCGCCGCGCCGCCGCGATCACGGCCTCTGCCTGCAAGGCGTCGGCGGGGGCGGTGGAGCACCTCGAGATCGCCCACGTGCGCAACCTCTCCGACTGGCTGGCCGCGGCCAAGGAGGCCGGGTTCTGGATCTGGGGCGCCGACGCCGACGCCGACGCGGCACCGTGGTCGGTCGACCTCGGGGGACCGACCGTGCTCGTGCTCGGCGGCGAGGGGAAGGGCCTGCGCCCCCGTGTCGCCGCCTCCTGCGACGGCCTCCTGGCGCTCCCGCAACGCGGCCGGATCGACTCGCTGAACGTCTCCGCGGCGGCAACGGCGCTGCTGTTCGAGGCCCTGCGCCAGCGCTCCTGAACGCGGCGTCCAGGCGTGCCCCAGGCACGGGGCAGATGCAACGGCGGTTGCATTTCCCGAAATTGGGGGTTGACAGAACTCCGCCGAACGGTAAACATGCCGCCTCAACAAGGGTGAAGCTCAGCTTGAGTCTGAGATCATCTCTCATAGACGGCGCCCCTGGGGAGGTAAGCGGCGTCACGACCCTTCAGCAAGGAGAAGGACCGTGGCTCTCACTGCCCCTACCCAGTCGCAGGCTAACCCTCAAGTTGAGCTTGATGATCATTATCTGGTCGCGCTTGCCAAGACCGGCCGGCCCGACGCTTACGACATGATCGTCAAGCGGTACCGGGGGTTTGTCCGTCTCAAGGCCTCTTCGTACTTTCTGCTCGGCGGCGAGTCCGACGACCTGATCCAGGAGGGCTTGCTCGGCCTCTACAAGGCGATCCGCGATTACCGGACCGACCGCGAGTCGAGCTTCCGCAACTTCGCCGAGCTCTGCATCACCCGTCAGATCATCACCGCGGTCAAGACCGCGACCCGCAACAAGCACACCCCGCTCAACCAGTACGTCTCCTTCAGTCAGACCCCGGCCGCGGCCGGTGACTCGGAAACGACCCTGGACGAGATCCTGCCCGGTCCCAGCGTCCACGATCCGGTCAACCAAGTGATCGCGACGGAAGAGCTGGAGAGCCTCGTTTCCTGCCTGTCGGGCGTTTCCGGCGTGCTCTCCGACCTCGAGAGCCGCGTGCTGTCGCTCTATCTCGACGGCCACTCCTACGAGGCGATCGCCGAGAAGCTGGAGTGCGACACGAAGACCGTCGACAACGCCCTGCAGCGGGTCAAG
>JBFXEM010000028.1:0-10678 GCA_050180135.1 Solirubrobacterales bacterium
ATGAAGGGGATGTCGCGGCTGGGCTCGGCGTTGCTGCGCCGCGGCCAGGGCGAGATCCTGGACGTGGCGCTCGACGGCATCGAGAGGGCGCTGGCGCCATAGTCGCTATATGAGCGACTTTCGCGCCAATGACTGAGATGACCGAGCCGCGGCGCGACACGACGTGGTGGGGGTGGGGGGACCCGGGGACGCTGCCCGAGCTCGACGACGAGGCGCTCGCCGTCTTGCGGGAGCGGATCGGCGACCTGCAGCCGTGGCCGCTGGCCGCGGCCGATCCCGCCGAGTTCGCGCTGCTGAACCCACAGCCGCTGCCGCCGAAGCTGACCGAGGCCGTCGGGGTCGGGCGAATCTTCACCTCGCTCGAGGACCGGCTGCGCCACGCGAGCGGCCGCGGCTACGTCGACCTGGCCCGGATGCGCGGCGGCAAGCTGGAGGCGGCGCCCGACGCGGTCGTGCTGCCCGCGGACGTGTCCCAGCTGCGGGCCGTGCTCGACGTCTGCGCGACCGAGGGCATCGCGGTGGTCCCCTTCGGCGGCGGCACCAGCGTGGTCGGCGGGGTCGAGCCGCTGCGTGGGGGGCACACGCGGCTGATCAGCCTCGACCTCGCCAGCCTGCGCAACGTCGAGGTCGACCGTCGCTCGCTGACCGCCCGCCTCGGCGCCGGCCTGCGCGGCCCCGAGGCCGAGGAGGCGCTGGGGCGCGAGGGCGTCACCCTCGGCCACTTCCCGCAGTCCTTCCAGTACGCGACGATCGGCGGCTTCGCCGCGACCCGCTCGGCCGGCCAGGCCTCGAGCGGCTACGGGCGCTTTGACGCCGTCGTCAGCTCTGTACGGCTCATAGCACCGAACGGGGAGATGGAGACCCTGGAAACGCCGCACACGGCGGCTGGGCCGGCCCTGCGCGAGCTGATCGTCGGCTCCGAGGGCGTCCTGGGCGTTATTCCCGACGTCACCGTGCGGGTGCGGCCGGCGCCGCCCCGCAAGCGCTACGAGGCGTGGATGGCGGAGAGCTTCGAGGCGGGGGCGGAGATCGTCCGTGGCCTCGCCCAGGGACCGGGCCTGCCGGAGATCATCCGCGTCTCCGACGAGGAGGAGACCGAGGGCTCGCTGGCCGTTTCCGGGCCGCGCGGGCTCGCCGGCAGGGCCTTCGACCGCTACCTCGGGGTCCGCAAACGACGCGGCGGCGCCCTGATGATCGTCGGCTACGAGGGCGAGGAGGAGGCGCTCTCGCGCCGCCGCGCGCTTACCGTGCGCGGCTTGCGCGCGGGCGGCGCCGCCTACCTCGGCCAGTCCGCCGGCGGCTCCTGGGAGCACGGCCGCTACAACGGCCCCTACCTGCGCGACACGCTGATGGGCATGGGGGCGATGGTCGAGACCCTCGAGACCTCGCACACCTGGACCCGGCTGGGCGAGCTGCACGCAGCGGTCGGCGGCGCGATCCGCGACTCGCTCGCCGGGCAGGGGACGCCGGCCCTGGTCTGGTGTCACCTCTCGCACGCCTACGCCGACGGCGCCTCGCTCTACTTCACCTTCATCTGCCGCCGCCGCGAGGGGGCGGAGCTGGAGCAGTGGGCCGAGGTCAAGCGCGCCGCCTGCGAGGCGATCGTCGCGACCGGCGGCACGATCACCCACCACCACGCGGTCGGCCGCGACCACGTTCCTCACATGGAGGCCGAGATCGGCAAGAGAGGTCTCGACGTGCTGCGCGCCGTCAAGCAGGAGCTCGACCCCGCCGGGATCATGAATCCGGGCAAGCTGCTGCCCTAGCGCTACTTGCCTTCTTCAGCAGCTTTTTCTTCTTCGACCTGCTGGAGGATCTCTTCGTTGCCGACCAGGGAGCCGGTGATCTTGCCGCGCAGGACGGGGGTGCCGGTGTAGCCGGGTTCTTTGGCTTCCTTTTTGATTTCGGCTTTGAGTCGGGCCGTGTTCGCCCGAGTGATGACGATTTCCGAATAGGTTTCGTTGGCCAGGAAGAGCAGCAGTTCGGCCGGCAGTTTGATGCTCGCTTCGATCGTCCCTTTGGCGCCGACGGCGGTCGTCGCGATCGGCAGGATCTTGGTCGGCGAGGCGGCGATCGCGATCGCGTACTGGGTACCGGCCGCGGTCGGCTCGAGCCCTTTCGCTTCGACCGCGAGAACCAGCGATTCTTCGAAGTTGCCGAAGACCGCGGTTCCCGAGCCGCTCTGGCCGGCAACCGGTTTCAGCACCGCCATCGTCGGGTCGAGGTTTTCGTTGCCGTTCGCGGTCGTCTGCGCGGTCGAGTCGTTGGCGGCGGCGGTTGCGTCCCCGCCGTCGGAGTCCCCGCCGCTGTTGGCGATGAGCAGCACCGCGAGCACGACGATCACGATCAAAGCGAGCACGCCGGCGCCGATCGCCAGTAGTTGGTTGCGACCGCGCGGCTTCTTCGGTGCGAGCGGGGGAGGGGCCGCGGCGGCGGGCGGCGCCTGTTTCGCGACTACCGTAGCGGGAGGCTCCTCACTTGGTGGCGTGGGCTCGAGTGCGGGCGGCGCCGGGGTCGGCTCGGGCGCTGGAGGGGTGGGCTCCGGGGGCAACGGCGGGGCGGCGACGCCTTCGTCCTCCAGCTGCGCCAGCGCGTCCTTGACCTTGGCGCGCACGTCGTCGACGCTGAGGCCCATCAGGGCGGCGATGTCCTCGTATCCCTGCTCGCGCTGGGCGAGCAGCCGCAGCATCGCTCTCTGGTCGTCGCTGAGCGCCATCGCGGCCAACTCTATGACCCACGAGAGGCGGATCGGCGGCCGGTCAGCCGGGGTCGCGAAAGCTTAATTTCGGCGGCCGGCAGGTAGGGTGCCGCCGATGGCCGACGACCAAGGCGAGCTGCGCTCCCACTTCGACGCACTGCTCGGAACCGAGTGGCTCGGGGACGACCCCGATCGCGCCCGGGTGCGACTGCCGCTGCGCGACGAGCTGCGCCAACCCTTCGGCCTGCTCCACGGCGGCGTCATGTCGAGCCTGGTCGAGAGCATCTGCTCGCGCGCCACCGTCCTCGCCGTCGCCGAGCGCGGCATGATCGCGATGGGTCAGTCGATCAGCGTCAACTTCATCCGCCCGATCACCGAGGGCGCGATCGAGGTCGAAGCCCGGGCCCGCCACCGCGGCCGCACCACCTGGGTCTGGGACGTCGAGGTCCGCGACGACGAGGTCAGGTTGTGCGCGCTCGCCCAAATGACGATCGCCGTTAGGCCGAACCCGAACGCTTGAGCTAGCCGCCGAATCTGTTCGTGATCGGCAGTCGACGGTCCTTGCCGAAGGCGCGCGGGGTGATGCGGATTCCCGGCGCCGCCTGGCGGCGCTTGTACTCGGAGCGGTCGACCAGCCGGATCACCTCGTCGACGGTCGCCGCCGGCATCCCGGCGGCGATCATCTCCTCCCGCCCCTGGTCGCGCTCGACGTAGGCCTCGAGGATGCGGTCGAGCAGCTCATAGGGTGGCAGCGAGTCGCTGTCGAGCTGGTCGGGCCGCAGCTCCGCCGAGGGGGCGCGGTCGATCACGCTGTTCGGAACCAGCTCGCTGCCGGCCCGCTCGTTGCGACGCCGGACCAGTTCGTAGACAAGCTCCTTCGGGACGTCCTTGATCACCGCGAAGCCGCCCGCCATGTCGCCGTAGAGGGTCGCGTAGCCGACCGACATCTCGCTCTTGTTGCCGGTCGTCAGTACCAGCCAGCCGTGCCGATTCGAGAGCGCCATCATCATGTTGCCGCGGATTCGCGCCTGGATGTTCTCGGCCGCGAGGTCGGGCTCGGAGGGCCGCGCCGGGTCCCGCGGTGGCTGCTCCTCGCCGCGCGCCGGCGCCGGGCCGGGGTTGAGCAGACCGGCGAGCGCGCGCTCGTAGCTGTCCATCATCGGCTCGATCTCGATCTCGATCAGCTCACACCCCAGGTTCGCAGCGATATTTCTGGCGTCCTGCTGGGTTTCGGAGCTGGAATGAGGCGACGGCATGACCACACAGCTGAGGCGCTCGGGCCCGACGGCATCGGCCGCGAGCTCCGCCACCAGGGCGGAGTCGATCCCGCCCGAGAGGGCGACGCCGACGTGCTGGAAGCCGTTCTTGCCGACGTAGTCGCGGAGCCCGAGGGTGAGCGCCTCGTAGACCTCGTCGACGTCGTCGAGCGGGGTTGCGAGCGGGCCGGGCTCAGCGGCCGCGAGGTCGCCGATCAGCAGCTCCTCTTCGAACTGGGCGGCGCGAGCGATCAGCTCGCCCTCGGGGGAGAGCAGCAGGCTCTGGCCGTCGAAGACGAGCTCGTCCTGGCCGCCGACCAGGTTGCAGAAGGCGAAGTGGGTGCCGTAGGCGCGGGCGAGGCCGGAGAACAGCTGCTCGCGCTCGCGCCCCTTGCCGCGGTGGTAGGGCGAGCCCGACGGGTTGGCGATCAGCTTCGCGCCCGCCTGCGCCTCGGCTTCGGCCGGCGGACCCTGCACCCAGCAGTCCTCGCAGATCGTCAGCCCGACCCGCTCGCCGGCGACGTCGACCGTCATCGGCTCGGTACCGGGGACGAAGTAGCGCTGCTCGTCGAAGACCGCGTAGTTCGGCAGCCGGTTCTTGCGGTAGACGGCGCTGATGCCTCCGTCGGCCAGGACCGCCAGCGAGTTGTGCGCGTGGCGGAAGTCGCCGCCGCCGGGGATCGGCTCGGCGTAGCCGACCAGGACGGTGACGCCCTCGACCGCGGCGGCCAGCTCCTCGACGGCACGCCGGTTGGCCTCGAGGAAGTGCCGCTTCAGGTAGAGGTCCTCGGCCGGGTAGCCGGGGATGCAGAGCTCCGGGAAGATCACCAGCTCGGCGCCGCCCTCGCGGGCGCGGGCGATCCACTCGGACACCTTCGCCGCGTTGGCGTCGATGTCGCCGACCGTGGGGTTGATCTGGGCGAGGGCTACGCGCATGCCGACCGAGCTGGAGTCATTCCCGAAGTATCGCTTTCGCAAGCACCGAGGCGGGCCGCGCCCCTCGGTAGGCTGATCACAATGCGGGACCGCCGTCGCCACCTGGTCGGCTTCTCGGTGGCGGCGCTGCTGGCGCTTGCTGCCTTGCCCGGCGCTGCCCTGGCCGCTCCCGGCCTTGCCGACGCGCTCCCCAGCCTCGCCTCGCCGTCGCAGAAGCCGTTCAAGTCGCCGAAGCCGCGCCCGACCGAAGCGCGCCAGCGCCCGACCGACGATCCCGACCCCAACCGCAACGCCTACTCGGTCCCCGAGGCGCCACGCTCTCCGGCCTGCTTGGAGTTCTTCTGCGTGCACTGGGTCGCCGAGGGTCTCGACGCGCCGAGCCTCGCCGACGCCAACGCCGACGGCGTCCCCGACTACGTGGAGAAGGTCCTGCAGATCGCCGAACACGTGCACCAGGTCGAGAACGAGAAGCTCGGCTGGCGCGAGCCCAAGAGCGACGGGCGCAACGGCGGCGGCTTCGGCAAGACCGACATCTACCTCTCGCAGATCGGCGGCAACCTGTTCGGTTACGCCGCTCCCGACCGCGGCCAGGTCAGCAAAGACCACCGCACCCCCCGCCGCCTACACGGCTATCTCGTGCTCGACAACGACTACAGCGCCTTCGAGTTCCCGGGGACGAAGCCGGTCCAGGACCTGCAGGTGACGATCGCCCACGAGTACAACCACATCCTCCAGTTCGGCTACGACGCCTTCCAGGACCCCTGGTTCGCCGAGGCGACCGCGACCTGGATGGAGGACCAGGTCTACAACGGGATCAACGACTACCTGCGCTACGTCGGCCGCTGGGTGCACCGCTTCGACACGCCGCTGACGACCAACTCGATCAAGGAGTACGGCTCCGCCGTCTGGAACCAGTGGCTGGCGCGGCGCTACGGGCCGCAGCTGATCCGCAAGGCCTGGGCGCGCTCGCTGAAGACGAAGCCGGGCGGCTTCTCGGTCGCCGTCTACGACGCCGCGATCCGCGCCGCCGGTGGCTCTGACTTCAGCCGCGACTTCGCCCGCTTCGCCGCCGCCGTGCCCGAGTGGCGGACCGGGGCGGGATTCCGCGAGAGCGACCTCTTCCCCGACATGCCGCGCCAAGGCAAGCTCGCGCTCGGAGCGGCACCGGAGGCGCATCTGCTCAACCACACGACCTTCGAGCCCCTGCAGGTGGTCGCCCGGCGCGGCCGCGCGGTCGTCGTCCACGCGACCGCGCCGCTCGGGACCGCGGCGGCGGTGGCGCTGGTCGGCCGGATTGGAACCGAACGCGGCGGCAAGGTGATTGCCAACGTCGACTACCAGCGCAGCGGTGGCAGGCTGCGGGTTCAGATCGGCGACCCCGGCCGCTTCAGCCGCATCACCGCGGTCCTGATCAACGCCGACGCCGAGGCGTCCGGCTTCAGCGCCCGCCGCCTCGACTGGCGCTACCTGACCGACCAGGTCCCGTTCGAGATCCGCGCCAACCTGATCCACTAACGACATGGGCCAATGGGCCGATTTCGGGACGCATAGGCCCGAGATAGGCCCGGCGGCGGGCGGTTAGGCGCTGGGCTCTACCGCGACCGGGGCGGCGCCGTTGCTCGAGGCCTCGTCCTTGGCGGCTTTCGCTTTCGCCCGTTTCGGGGCGGGGACCGTCTCGATGATCTCCCGCGTCGCCGCCTCGAGGTCGAGGGCGAAGCTGTCGAGGTCGGCCATCGCGTCGTAGTCGCCGACGAGGCCGAAGTTGACCTGCCCGTTGTAGGACATGATCCCGACGCAGAGCGCCTGGCGCCGGGCCAGCGGCACCATCGGGAAGATCGACTCCATCTGGCGCCCGAGCACGTAGAGCGGGAACTGCGGCCCGGGAACGTTGGTGATGACGAGGTTGAAGAAGCGCTGCGCGGGCTGCAGGCGAGCAGCCTGAGAGGCGATCGTGGTCGGCGCGAAGTCGGTGATCTTGGTCAGGATCTCGGCCCCGACCGCCTGGCCGGAGGACTTCAAATCCCCCATCTGCTCGGTCACGATCCGCAAGCGCTCGACCGGGTCCTCCGACCAAACCGGCAGCGGCGCCATCATCGCCGAGATGCGGTTGCCGAGCGCGCCGTGCTCCTCGTCGGCGCGGACGCTGACCGGGACCATCGCCCGCATCTCCAGATCCTCGGTGTCGTGTCCGCGGGCCCGCAGGTAGTTGCCGAGCGCGCCGGTGACGATCGAGAGGATGACGTCGTTGACGGTGCCGCCGTAGGCGTCTTTGACGCGTTTGAGCTCGGCCAGGTCGGCCTGGGCGATCGCGAAGCGCCGGTGCGGGCCGATCTCGACGTTGAAGGGCGTGTGGGGGGCGGACATGCCGGCGCCGAGCACCTTGGTGGTGGCGCCGACGCCGCGCAGAACCTGGCGCGGACCGCGCAGTGCCCGGCGCACCCCGCGGACGATCTCGGCCGGGCTGGTCAGCCGCTCGCGCATCGCGTCGCCGATCAGCTGCAGGTCGCTCGGTTCCGGGCGGGCCAGCCACGGTGGCGGCTTCGCGGCGCCGCCCTTGGGCTCGCGGTCGAGGTCGAAGAGGACGGTGGTGATGTCGACGCCGGAGACGCCGTCGACCAGCGCGTGGTGACTCTTGCCGACGATCGCGAAGCGGCCGTCGTGCAGGCCCTCGACCAGCCACAGCTCCCACAGCGGCTTGCTGCGGTCGAGCTGCTGGGAGAAGATCCGCGCCGCCAGGTTGCGCAGCTGCTCGTCGGAGCCGGGCGCCGGCAGCGCGGTCTGCCGCACGTGGTACTCGAGGTTGAGGTGGGGGTCGTCGACCCAGACCGGGCGCCCCTGGTCGAGCGGCACCGAGCGCAGCTTCTGGCGGAAGCGCGGGACCAGGTGCAGGCGCGATGCGATGTGGTCGCGGAACTCTTCGTGGCTGGGCGCCGGGCCTTCGAAGATGATCGTGCTGGCAACATGCATGTGCGCCCCCGCTCGCTCCATGTGGAGGAATGAGGCGTCTAATCCGGTCAGTCGGTCGGCGGCCATGCCCCATCTTCGCACAGGATGCTCAGGGGCGATAGGGGCTTATTTTCGGCTCTGCAAGAGGATTTAGGCAAGGCCGAGCTGGAGCTGACCGGTGCTCGGCTCCGGTTCGCTCGCTTCGCCCTCGAAACCGGCGACGCGGACGCCGAGCAAGCGCACGGGGCGCTGCGGGTCATAGGCGCGCAGCAGCTCCAGGGCTGCGGGGACGACGACCGCGGCGTCGTTGGTCGCGGCCTCGACGGTGTGTGAGCGGCTGACGTTGGTCCAGTCGTCGAGGCGGATCTTGATGCCGATCGTGCGGCCGGCTAGCTCCTTCTTCTGCAGACGACGGCAGAGCTCCTCGCCGAGCCCGACCAGCTTCGCCTCGATCTCACCCCGCTTGTTGAGGTCGCTGTCGTAGGTGGTCTCGCAGGAGACCGATTTGGTCTCGTGCGAGGTGACCACCGGGGTCTCGTCCCAGAGCCGGCCGCGGGTGTGCATCCAGGCGCCCGAGCGGGGGCCGAAGGCCGCTTCCAGCTCCTCTCGCGGTCGCGCCCCGAGCTCGGCCAGGGTCCCGACGCCGATCGCTTCCAGACGCGCCAGCGTCTTCGGACCGATCCCGGGGATCAGGCCGGGGGAGTCGGCCGCGAAGCGCTCCAGTGCCGCCTCGCGCGAGAGCACCACCAGACCGGCCGGCTTGCCCAGCTCGCTGGTGATCTTCGCCAACATCCGGCTCTCGGAGATCCCGACCGAGCAGGTCAAGCCGGTGTCGGCGCGGATCTGGACCGCGATCCGCCGCATCGTCGCCTTCGGCGAGAAGATCCCGGTCAGGTCCAGGTACGCCTCGTCGAGGCCGACCACCTCGACCGTCTCGACGTTGCGCCGCAGCACTTCCATCACCCTCGCCGACGCCTCCCGGTAGGCGGGGAAGTCCGGCGTCAGGTAGATCGCGTCCGGCAGTTTGCGCCGCGCCACCGCCGCCGGCATCGCCGAGTGGATCCCGGCCAGCTTGCGCGCCTCGTAGCTCGCCGTCGTCACTACCGCCCGCGGCCCGGAGCCGCAGACGACCACCGGTTTCCCCTTCAGCTCCGGCCGCCGGCGCAGCTCGACCGACGCGTAGAACGCGTCCATGTCGAGGTGGGCGATCGTGCGCTTGCAGGCCATCGGAACGATGGTAGGAGGGGGGAGGGACGGGACCCGGCGGCGGGGGTGGGACCCAGCTGGTCGGGGCCGGCCGCGACGCCTGGACACGCCTAGTGCAGGTGGTCGTGACCGCGCACGGTCCACCACGAATCCCAGCTGATCTTGAGGATCACGGCGGTGATCCCGAGGCCGATCAGGGGGTCGGCCCAGGTGACGCCGAGGGCGACGGCGACGGCACTGGCAACCACCGCGAGGCTGACGTAGGCGTCGGCGCGGGCGTGGTTGCCGTCTGCGACCAGAGCCGGGCTGTCGAGCGCACGGCCGGCGCGGGTGCGAATGCGGGCGGCGATCGCGTTGCCGAGGAAGCCCAGTAGACCGGCAACCGCGAGGGCGCCGAGGGCGCTGACCTGCTGGGGGTGCACGAGGCGGTCGAGCGCCTCGTAGCCGGCGATGCAGGCGGAGAAGAAGATCGCCAGCACGACAAAGAGCCCGGCGCCGCGCTCGGCTCGCTCCGAGCGCATCGCGAAGGCGATCGCCAGTGGGATGGCGGTGGCGGCGTCGCCGCAGTTGTGGATCAGGTCCGCGAGTAGGGCGACGGAGCCGGTGGCCGCGAAAATTGCCGTCTGGGCGAGAGCGGTGGCGGCCAGGACGACCAGCGAGAGAGCGACCGCCCGCAGACCCGCGCGCGAACGTTTGATGCTGGGATCAACGAGGCCGTGACTGTGCCCTTGCACGTGGCTGTGGCTGCGGATGCGATCGCCGCGGCGGTGCTCATGGGCACCGGCATGCGGGTGGGAGTGCTCGCGGGAACCGTGACGGTGGCGGTCGCCGCCAAGCGGCGTGTAGGCAAGGGCGTGGCTCACGTGTCTCGATGGTAGGCGCTTGCCTAAACTGCCTGTGTGGCTTCCCCCGAGGCGAAGAACCTGGAGGCGATCTCCAAGGCGATCGACCAGCACAACTCGAACTGCCCGTTCCCGGCGGCCGAGGTGCGGATGAACCCGTTCGAGGTAGAACGCCTCGGCTGGGACACGATCCGCGGCCTACCGGTGATCCCCGACGGCGAGATCGGCACCGGCCGCTTCCGCATCGTCTGCTCCCGCGACCTCGAGGACTCCGGCCTGGAGATCACCGAGGCCGTAGGCAAAGAGCTCGAGACCGTCGCCCCAGTCCAGAACTGAGAGGTCGCCGGGCCAAGCAGGTCAAGGACGAGCGAGCGAGTGTGCTTCGCACATGAGCGAGTGAGGACGCAGAGATGCGCCGGCCCGGCGACCTCTCAGACCCAGTTCCAGATGTCGAGCCCGGCTTCTTCGGCCCAGCGCTGGAGGTGGCTGTTGAGTTGGGTGATTTCGCCGGTCAGGATGAGGATTCCCATCACGATCAGGATCACGCCGCCGATGGCGACGATCAAGGCGTAGTGGCGCTTGACGGCGGCGAAGGCCGTGGTCATGCGGGAGAAGGCGAGGGCGGTGACTATGAAGGGGATCGCCAGGCCGGCTGAGTAGACGGCGAGCAGGAGGGCGCCGTGGGCGGCCGAGCCGGAGAGCGAGGCGGCGGTGAGGATGGCGCCGAGGGTGGGGCCGATGCACGGCGTCCAAGCGATCGCGAAAGCGGCGCCGGCGACGATCGGGCCGCCCTT
>JBFXEM010000029.1:0-6562 GCA_050180135.1 Solirubrobacterales bacterium
GGGGGAACCGTCCTTCAGGTGCCCCGACCTTGATCTACTTTGCGCGGCGCGTGTGCGACGAAGACGGGGATTGGCGCTTCCTGCAAAACGTAGCGGCTGACACTTCCCAGGAACGAACCCAGCCTGCCCGTTCCTCGAGCGCCAACAAGGACGGCGTCATAGTCGCCCTCCTCGGCTGCGGCGACGATCTCGACACCCGGCTTCCCGCGGCGGAAAAGAGTTCTAATGGAGATGCCGTCGGGCAATCTTGCAACGGCATCTCGCAGCGCCTGCTCGGTGGCCCGATCAACATCTGGCTGAATCCCCGGAGCGTAAGCCCCTGCTGCCCACCTCCAGGTTTCCGGCGACACGCTGATCAAGGTCAGCTTGGCGCGGTCCCGTTCAGCAACGAGGACAGCAGCGGAGAGTGCCAGCTCGGAAGTAAACGAGCCATCGATCGCGACTAGGAGGTGCCTGAGCTGAAGGGCACCCAGCGGTTGCCCCACCTCCCTCGGCTCCTTGCTCTCCTCGGTCATCGCGCCGGGAGCCCAGCCACAGCCAAGCGGGCGTGCCTATTTGAGGAGACGGGCTTGCGCGGATCCCAGCGCAGCAGACCGAGAGCGACCAGATCGTTCAGCGCTCGGAGGGCTGCTTCTGCCCGCAGCACCCCAATCTTCTCGATGTCCTGTGCGGAAAGTCGCGCCGAGGGCCCGAAGACTCGGATCACGGCCGCCTGGTTGCGTGAGAGCAGCATCGGCGGAAATTTCGAGCGGCCCCAATAGGCCGTTTCCTCGTGCATGGCCGTGGCCCCTGTCCTAAGGAGATCCTCGTCGGTCCTCCGAACAGCTTCGGAGGCAAAAATTTCATCGATCGGTACAAAAAGTAGCAACCTCTTGAAACGCCCAAGGAAGGAAGCCGCCCGAGGATTCCGCCCGATGCGGCGCGTCGGGGCTATTGGATTAGCTTTAACGTGCCTGCCGCCCGGCGCGCAATATGGTCTGGTGGTGGAGCGAAGTGGCGCCCTCACGCCCAAAGGCCAGCGCCAGGAGCAGGCGATCCTCGAGGCGACCCTGCGCTGCTTCGGCCGCGATGGTTACGCCGCGACCTCGCTGCAGCGTATAGCCGAGGAGGCGGATACCAACAAGAGGATGGTCCTCTACTACTTTCGCGACCGGGAGGAATTGCTGGAGCGCGCGGTCCTCATGCTCGGCAACCATCTGCTCTCCGAGGTTGCGGAGGCGGTCGACGGCCTCAAAGATCCAGCCGACATCGTCGCCGCGGGCTTCGACAGGTTTTGGAGTGCGATCACCGACAACCGGGGCATGCTGGTGGCCTACCTGGCCCTGATGGCGGAGTCGGTGACCGACCCCAAGCTGCGGGCGAGCACCCGGCACATCAACGAGGGCTTCCGCGGCATCATCGCTCGACTGATCGGTGAGGCGCGAGAGCGGGGCCGGACCCTGGAGCTGGATGAGCAGTCGCTTACCGTCCTGATCATCGCCGGCGTTCACGGCCTAACCCTGGAGTTCGTGCAGCGGGGCAACAGCCCCGCCCTCGCCAGTGCGATCGACGACTTCAAGCGCTGGCTGACGACGGTGTCCGTCTCGCCTGAGTGACAGGCGAGCGCCGAGAGCTAGGCCGGCTCGCCGTCCCCTCGCAGCTTCCACTCCTTCTCCCAGCTCTCCGGGAGGTCGCGGCCGCCGCGGCGGAAGTGGTCGATGTCCACCTCGATGAAGAGGGCTCGTCCCTCGGCGATGGTCAAATCGCCGTCGCAGATGCGCCCCGTCAGGTGGAGCTTTCGCCCCTCGATGCGCTCGCACCAGGCTTCGACGTCGAGATCACGATCGAGAAATGCCGGCGAGCGGAAATCGATGTTCAGGTTCGCCGTCACGGCTGGTCGCTGGACGATGATCAGGACGCTGCCGAGGGCATCATCGAGGACGGTGGCGACGGCGCCGCCGTGGGCAAAGCCGGGCGCCCCCTCCTGCCGTCGGTCGAATCGGACCTTGCCGAGCACCCGCTCTCCCGCCACACGCAGCTTGAGCCCCATGTTCGCGGGGTTCTCGGGTCCGCAGCCGAGGCAGTGCGGTTGGTGAAAGGGGATCGTGCCGTCGGCTTCGGGTTTCATCGGGACTCCTTCGCGAGCCAATTTTCCTGCAGGGAGACGCCGAGGTGCTCAAGCCTGTTGATCTCCTCGACGGTCGAGAGCCCGCGCGCGTGATCTTCAACCCTGGCGCAGCCGGCGAGGGTCCGCCAAAGAGAGGCGAGGGCGCCATAGAGGTGGCCGAGCGCGCTGAGCGCCAGGTCATCGAGCAGCAAGGCCATCTCGCGCAGGAACGTCGCCTGCAAGGAGCGGAACATCGCTCCCCCGGTTCCGGCCTTGACGATGAAGACGTCGAGCGCGCGCAGGGCATCGGGGAGGTTCTCTTCGAAGATGTCGGGCCAGCGCGGGTATGAGTCGGCGAACAGCTCTACGCCCGCCAGCCCAAATGCCCCGCCGGGCCAGGGATTGATCGCGCCACCCGCGCGCATGTTGTCGACGGCGCGTCGGATGGCTGCCTTCACGGCGCTCCGTGGATCGGCGACCCCGCGGCGCCAGTCATAAAGAAACGTCGTGTGGCGGGCCGGCCCCGGGAAGGCGTCGGAGCTGCGGGCGCGGGCCAGCGAGTCCAACGAGCAGGGTTGCAGCTCGTCGCGGTCGTTGTCTGCGATCCAGGTGATCCCCTCGGCTTCGTCGTAGTCGACCACCACGATGTCGTGGCGGGTGTTGTGCATCTTCACCCGCAGGTATTCCAGGTGACCGATGTCAGCCCAGACCATCGGCGGGCGGCCGCCGTCGAGCTCTTCGCGAACCCAGCGCCACCCCTCCTCGGCGTCGTCGCTAGCGCGAACCTCGAGTGGGATCTCAAGGTGCTGGGCGATGTCGCGCTCCATGTCGGCGCCTCGGCCCACCAAGTAGATCGGAGGCTTCTGATCGGGAACTTCGACGTAGAGGAACCCGAGCCCACCACCGAGCCCGAAGACGGCGCCCTCCGAGAGGGCGCCTGCCCCGAAGTCCACCTCGTGGAACTCCATCAGGTCGCGCAGCGCGCCCGATCCGCAGTGTCCGGCGCGACGGTGGGGGAAGTGCGATCGGAAGTGCGGAGAATGGGAAACGGGCGAACTAGCGATGCCAGAAATCTACACCGATCGGTACGTTCTTGCTACCCTCGCGAAATGCCCGACGCGACGAAGCCCCTCGATCAGGTTCAGGTCGTCACCGCGGATGGGTGGGAGGACGGTCCGCCGCACGAGCTGTTCAAGCAGATGCGCCGCGAGTGTCCGGTTCACTGGAGCGAGAACATTCCCGAATACCCTGGCGAAGCCGGCTACTGGTCGGTGACCCGGGCCGAGGAGGTCGAGGCGGTCAGCAAAGACTGGGAGACCTTCTCTTCGGCCAGCGGGATCACCGTCGTATCTGACGCGGTGATTCCCCTCGAGTTGATCCAGGCGATGTTCATCGGCATGGACCCGCCCAAACACGACCGTCTCAAGAAGCTTTTCCAGGGAGGGTTCACGCCGCGGCGGATAGGTGAGCACGAGGACAAAATCCGGGCGATCACGGTCGATGTCTTGGATCGGCTGGTCGGGCGGGAGCGCGCAGACCTGGTCAGCGATGTAGCTCAGCCGGTGGTCTCGCGCGTGATCGGAAGCTTCATGGGGATTCCGCCCGAGGACGATGAGCCCTGGGCACGGCTGCTCAACTCGCTGATCGCCTTCGGCGACCCCGACCTCAATCCCAATCCCGTCGAGTCGGTGATGGAAAAGGACATCCCGCTGATCTTCGAGCGCTGCCGGGTGCTGATCGAGGACCGGCGGCGCAACCCCACTGACGATCTGACGAGCCTTCTGGTTCACGCTGAAGTCGACGGAAGCCGGTTGGAGGAGCACGAGATCGTCATGGGCTTCTTCCTCTTGATGGCGGCGGGCAACGATTCCACCAAGGCGACCTACTGCAGCGCGATGCAGGCGCTGATGGAACATCCAACGCAGAGGGACCTCCTGGTCGAGGAACCCGCGCTCATTCCGAGCGCGGTCGAGGAGTCCCTGCGGATGTTTCCCGCCTTCTCCCACTTCCGCCGGACGGCGACCAAGGACACCGATCTGGCCGGCGTGAGGATCCGCAAGGGCGAGAAGGTCGTCATGTGGTACCCCTCCTCTAATCGCGACGAGGAGCGCTACGAGAACCCCGACCGATTCGACGTGACCCGGGATCCGGATCACCACGCCTTCGGCGGCGGCGGTCGGCACTTCTGCCTCGGCGCCGCCTTGGCGCGGCTCGAGCTGCGAATCCTCCTCGAAGAGACCCTCCGCAGTTTCCCGGCGATGACCGTGGACGGCGACGCCACGTATGTGGTGTCGCCGTTCGCCAACCAGCTGAAGACCTTGCCGGTGCGCCTGTCGGCTTGAGCGATGACGGCGTCTGGCGACCTCAAGACCTCCTGCTCTTCGGGCAGGGCCAGGCCGGGGGCGAGGAGGAGAGGATCCCGCGAACTATCTCCCGCGCGGGATGGGTTCTCCGTCCTCGCCCCGCCTGCGTTCGGGTCCTCGGTCTCCAGAGTGGCTGGCCGGGAGGTGGCCGATCAGCTTTGGCTGCTGAGCCTCGCCTACCGTCGGTTCAATCGTCGGGATCTGGAGGAAGTGATCGGATTGATGTGCATCGACGTCGATTGGGCCAACACGCTGAACGGCGGTCGAGAGTACGGACACGATGCGGTGCGCGCCTATTGGTCGCGGCTCTTCTCGGTCTTGATTCCACGGCTGGAGCCGGTCGAGTATGTGGTTCAGCACGGCCGCATCGGCGTGAGGGTTCGCCAGGTGGTTTTGGATGCCAGATATCGGCCCTTGGCCCATCAGCGCTTTTGGCAGGTCTTCCGGTTCCGCGATGGCCGAATCGCCCGAATGGACGTCTGCGGCGACTGGCCGGGGACCTGGCGGGAGAACGGGGGCGCCTAGTGCCTCCATCGACTGTCGGTCCAAGGCGCTCGGAATCGCCGCACCACCTTCGATTGGTTTCCAACGACTCCGCGTACTCCACCTTGCGCGGGCCGCGTGTCGGGGCGCT
Organism: Solirubrobacterales bacterium; assembly: GCA_050180135.1. Classification (GTDB taxonomy): domain Bacteria; phylum Actinomycetota; class Thermoleophilia; order Solirubrobacterales; family 70-9; genus VAYN01. The sequence continues at coordinate 5,084 of JBFXEM010000029.1, forward strand.
TACGACCGCGCGTTGGTTGTTGGCCCCGACGATGCTCTTGGAGTCATCCGCGCGCCGGTACGGCGACATCTTTCGGATGCACCTCTACGGTCTCGGCGACTTGGTGGTGATCAGCGATCCGGCGCTGATAAAGCAAGTGTTCACCGGCAATCCAGATGTATATCGCGCCGGCGAAGTGTCCCAACTGCTGCGCCCGATCGTCGGTCCCAATTCTCTGTTGCTGCTCGACGAACCCAGGCACCTGCGCGAGCGCAAGCTTATTTTGCCTCCCTTTCACGGGGACCGCATGCGCCAGTACGAATCGGTGATGTCGAGGGTCGCCGCGGAAGCGACCGAGCGCTGGCCCCGGGACGAGGCACTGCGTCTCCAGCCGCTGATGGCCGAGATGACCCTAGACGTGATCATCCAGGCGGTCTACGGGATCGAAGACACCGCTGAGCAAGGCGCCCTCCGTGAGGCGCTCAGGCGGCTGCTCGATGAGGGCGCCACGCGGCTGGCCTTCCAGATACCGAAGCTGCGGCGCGACTTCGGCCCCTTCCGGGGATGGAGCGAACTGCTCGCCCTGATCCACCGGGTGGACGAGATGATCTACGCCGAGGTCGCGCGGCGCCGGGTCGACCCTCACCTGTCCCGTCGCGTTGACATCCTGTCCATGCTTCTACAGGCGCGCCGCGAGGACGGAAGCGGGCTCACCGACATAGAGCTACGCGACGAGTTGGTCACGTTGCTGACGGCCGGGCACGAGACGACCGCCACGGCACTTTCGTGGACGCTGGACCTTCTGATGCACCATCCAGAAGCCGCGGCGCATGCGAAGGAGTCCGTTGAGCGCGACGATGACCCCTACATTGACGTTGTCATTCGTGAGGCCCTGCGCCTGCGGCCAGTGGTGCCCATGGTGGCAAGGCGACTCTCTCAGCCGGTTCAGCTGGGAGGCCATGAGCTCGAGGAGGGCATGGTCGTCGCTCCGTGCATCTATTTGACCCACAGACGCCCTGATCTCTATCCAGAGCCGGAGAGGTTCATTCCCGAGCGATTCCTCGGGCACTCACCCGAAACCTATGCCTGGCTTCCCTTCGGCGGCGGCACTCGTCGATGCCTGGGGTCGAGCTTTGCTCTATTTGAGATGAAGGTGATGCTGCGCACCATCCTGCGGTGCGTCAACTTCCGTCCCGTCAACTCCAGGCCCGAACCGATCGGACGCCGCTCGATAACTTTCGCTCCCAAGAGAGGCGCGAGAGCCATCGTGTCGGAGCGCCGGCAGGCGAGCACTTCGGTCAGGCCGTCTTAGTCGACGGCCTGACCCTTACTCACCGCTGATCGAGGGGGTCTAGCGCCGGGCGAAAGCGGGTGGGTTTCGCGTGCGGGGGCGGCCCGGGCGAACCGGTCGTTCTCTCGCAGCGCCAGCGTCAGGCGGTCGATGCCCCGCGCGCGACCCGGTGTGCTCTCGGTGGCGTCGGGAATCGGCGACGCCGATCG
>JBFXEM010000029.1:6662-10482 GCA_050180135.1 Solirubrobacterales bacterium
GGACCCTCTGAGCGAGCAGGCGCGCCTCAGCGCGGCCCAGCCGGCGTCGGCCCCACAGTCTCAGCCTGCTCCGCCGGCTCCGATCCGGACATGGCTGGGCGCGGGCGGCGCGGGACGAGCAGCGCGGCGAGGAGGGCTACGGCCATCGCGATCGCGGACATCGCGAATGCGTTCGTGTATCCGACCTCCTCCGGCAACCCGGTGCTCGCGCTCACATGACCCGCCACGATCGAGGCGGCGATCTGGGCGCCCAAGGCGCCGCCGACCGTTCGCATGATCGTATTGATGCCGGTTGCCTCGCCGGTATGGCTCTGGGGGACTGCCCCCACGATCAGGTTCGCCATCGAGGCAAAGGAGAAGCCGATCCCGAGCCCGAGTATCCCGCTGGCAAGGTAGATGCTGGCCCGGCTCGAGTGGGAGATGGTCAACAGCACGAACGCCAGGCAGGCGACCGAGGCGCCGATCATCAGCGGCAGCTTCGAGCCGAAGCGCGCCCCGAGCCCGCCGGCCAGCGGCCCCGCGATCAGCATCACCGCGGCTGAGGGCAGCATGAAGATTCCGGCCTCGGTGACGCTCGCCGCGAACCCGTAGTCCGCCTGGGCCGGGGCCTGGACGAACTGTGGAATCAGGATGAAGGAGCCGAACATGCCGAAGCCGACCAGGAAGCCCGCCAGGTTCGTCGTCCATACCCCCCGCAATCGCATCAGCTTCATGCTGACCAGCGGCTCTGGCACTCTTGACTCATAAACGGCCCAGAGGGCGAGGACGCCGACGCCGCCGGCAAAGAGGCCGAGCACGGCAGGAGAGCCCCACCCCCAGCCGCTCCCCTCGCTGACGCCAAGCAGGATGCAGCTGAGCCCGACAGAGAGCAGGACGGCGCCCCACCAGTCGATTCGAGCCGGATTCTTCACCGGAGACTCGGGAACGAACAGGTGCGTAGCGACCACAGCCACCGCGGTCCCGGCGAGGCCCAGCCAGAAGATCCACTCATAGGCAAGGTGGTCGACGATGATCCCGCTCAGCACCAGGCCGGCGCCGCCGCCGATGCCGAACGTCGCCGATATAAGGCCGATGCCGGTCCCGACCAGCCGCTCCGGGAACTCGTCCCTGATGATCCCGAAGGCGAGCGGGAAGACGGCCCCACCGGCGCCCTGGATCGCACGCCCGGCGATGAGCATCGGTAGGGAATGCGATAGCGCGGCGACGAGCGAGCCGAGCCCGAACAGGATCAGGACCCAGACGAGCACGTGCTCCTTGCCGAACATGTCGCCGAGGCGCCCGAGCACCGGGGTCGCGACTGAGGCCGCGAGCAGGTAGACGGTCAGCACCCAGGTCACCGACGACGTCGAAGTGCCGAGGTCGCGCTGGATCTCGGGGAGGGCGGGCGCGACCATCGTCTGCATCAGCGCGTAGGCAAGCGCCGCCACGGCGAGTACCGCCAGGGTGAGGGCGTAGTGCTGTCTTGGCTGCTCGTTCGTCATGCAGGCGCTCCGGGCCGCCGGGGTCAGTCCATCCCCAGCGGGCCCTGGATGCCCGCGTTGAGGAACTGGCTGACGAACGGGTTGCTCGAGTCGAACAGCTCTTCTTTCGGACCCGACTCGACGATCTTCCCTTTCCACAGCACGGCGATGAAGTCGGCGACGCGGCGGGCGGTGTTGAGGTCGTGGCTGATGACCAGGTAACAGCCCTTGTTCTCCTCGTGGATCCCGCGAATCAACTCACAGAGCAGCGCCGTGCGCACCGGATCGATACCCGAGTCGGGCTCGTCGAAGATCACGACCGAGGGGCCCAGCACCAGCGCCCGGGCAAAGCCGGCCCGCTTGCGCATCCCGCCGGAGAGCTCGTTCGGCATCTTGTAGGTCGCCTCGGCGAGGCCGACCTCTTTGAGCCGACCGTTGACGATCTCCCCGATCTCCTCCTCGCTTTTGTCAGTGTGCTGGCGCAGCGGGAAGGCGACGTTGTCGTAGACGTTCATCGAGCCGAAGAGGGCGCCGTCCTGGAACAGCAGGCCGAATTTTTTGCGCACCTCGAAGAGTTCGTCGTCGGTCATGTTCGGAATCGATTCGCCGTGCACGAGGACGTCGCCGGAGTCCGGGTAGAGCAGGCCGACGATGTGCTTGATCAGCACGCTCTTGCCGGTTCCCGAGGGTCCGAGCACCATCGAGACCTGGTCCTCGGGCAGGCCCAGGTTGAGGCCGTTGAGGATGCGGGCGCGGCCGAACTGTTTGACCAGGTCGATGATCTCGATCGCGTCTTCGCCGCCGCCGTCGCGCTTGCGGCCGGTGTGCAGACGGTAGGGGTCGTGCTCCCGTGGATTGACGCCGGGGATGATGAAGTCCCGGCCGAGAACGGCTCCATCGTCGGCGACGTAGGGCGTAGCCTCCTCGCTGGCCCGGGCAATACGCTCTCCGCTCTCCGAAGCGCCGTGCGACTCTCGACTGCCGCCCTTGCGCGGCCAGAACATCAGCCGGTCCCCTCCGCGGGGCCCCGACGCTGGCCCGCCGGGTGGCGGGCACGCTCAGCGGGAGCCACCGACACCACTCGCCTCCTGCGATGGATCGGACGGTCGGTCATTCCCAGCGGCGGCCCTCATCAGGAGGACCGGGACCGTCGCGGAGTGCAGCAGATGTTCGGAGACCGAGCCGAGCAACGCCCGCCTCACCCTGCCGTGGCCGTGCGAGCCCATCACCAGCAGGTCGTACTCGCCGCTCTCCGCGGCACGCAGGATCGTCTCGCCGACGCGTCCGTGCTCAAGCCGGGTTACGACGCCCAGGTCCGTCGGGATCCCTTTGAGGGCGTCACGCAGAATGCTCTGGTGGATCTCGGTCAGGTCGGGTGGTTGGGGCACGCCGGCGCCGATCGGGGTCGGCGAGGGCGGCACGACGGTGAGCAGCGTCAAGCGCGCGTTCTGGTCGCGCACGAGATCCAGCGCGTGGCGAAGAGCGGCATCCGCGTCAGCCGAGCCATCGAGGGCAACGAGGATGCTCCGGTAGCAGCTCATTTGCGCCTCCGCCTGGCCCCCAAGCCCGCACCATGCGGTCCGGCGGCGAAACCTCCGCTACAATTGTCCTCAAGCGATGACATTTGCTAGGGGCAAGAATACCAAGTCGGCTCGTCGGGCGTACGACTCCGCGACGACCCGTCGGGCGCTGCTCGACGCCGGCCGCGCCCTATTCGACGAGGTCGGCTACGAGCGCGCGACGATCCGCGAGATTGGGGAGAGGGCCGACGTGGATTCCGCCCTGATCTCGCGCTACTTCGGCGGCAAGGAGGGCCTCTTCCTGGCGGTACTGGCCGAGGGTCCGGTCGGCCTAGACGTGGGCCGGATCGACTTCGAGCCCCATGCGCTCGTCGAGTTCTTGATCAAGCGTTGGGATGAACGAGGCCCCAGCCCCGTCAGCCGCGCCCTCGCCAGCCCGACCTTGAGCGATGAGGTACGCGAGCAGGTCAAGGGTGTCGTAAGCGAGCATCTGGTCGATCCGCTCGCACGCGAGCTGGACCACCCTGGCTGCTCGGGTGCACGGCTAAGGGCCGAACTCCTCGTCGCCGTTGTCTTGGGCGTTGCCTTGACCCGAGCGAACAAAACCCTCACGGGCATCGCGACCGCGTCGTGTCGCGAGCTGACCGCATCGCTGGGACCGATCGTGGATGCGATCTCATCGACTCAAGACGACCCGACGACTGAGAGGCGGACGACGACGACGCTCGAATCGGAGAGCGCCTAAGCCTGGATTTGAAGTCCGCGCTGCCGCCAAAAGGCAAGATTCGCGACCTGGCTAAAGCACGCGACGGCGATGAGCATCGACGGCGGGGTCGTTCT
>JBFXEM010000030.1:0-10460 GCA_050180135.1 Solirubrobacterales bacterium
CTCGACCGCCGCGTCTACCAGGTCAACCTGATCCCCTACAACCCGCCCGGCTCCTACGACGGCTCCTCGCCGGAGCGGATCGAGGCCTTCCGGGCGATCCTCGCCGAGCACCGGCTCGGGGCCACCATCCGCCTCACCCGCGGCCGCGACATCGACGCCGCCTGCGGCCAGCTCGCCGCCAGCGCCGCCTGAAGCGCCGATTTCCGCGCAGGGCCGGTGCGAAGTCGGCACCGTTGCGCCTTGTCTCGTTGCAGACAACTCCTTACGGTGCCACCATGCATCTGATGCGAGAGAGTTGGACCGACGCGCGCCTCGACGACCTCAACCAGAAGGTGGATCGGGGCTTCGAGAGGGTCGACGAACGCTTCGAGCGGCTGGAAGCCAAAATCGACGCCAAGTTCGATGCGCTCTACAGGGTCATGATCCAAGCCGGCCTCGGGCTGATGGCGATCATGATCGGAGGCTTCGCGACCCTGCTCTCCGCCCAGCTCTGGGCCTAGGCGAGGCGGCCGGGCGCGAAACTGGCTGCACAGCCAGTTAGGATGACGCGCATGGCCACGATCGACACTTCGGCACCCCTTCAGCGGCCGAAGCAGATGTCGGCAAACCCGGTGCGCCGGGTCGGCGAAGACCTCGCCGCCGAGTGGCGGGGGAGGGGCAGCTTCCCGCCCGGGCCGGCCGACTTCAGCTTCGCCCGCACCCACCAGGTCGCCCACGACCCGCTGCCGCTGCTGCTCGGCGCCTACGAAGAGTTCGGGCCGATCTTCAGCATGCGGCTCCTGCACACGCGGGTCATCTTCATGCTCGGCCCCGAGGCCAACCACTTCATCACCGTTGGCCATCCGGAGAACTTCCACTGGCGCGAGTCGAGCTTCGGTGACCTGATTCCGCTGCTTGGCGACGGCCTGCTCACGGTCGACGACGAGTTCCACGATCGCGCCCGGGCGATCATGATGCCGGCCTTCCACCGCGAACAGGTGGCGGCGATGACGGCGACGATGACGACCGAGGCCGATGCCGCGATCGCCGGGCTGGGGGTCGGCGAGGTCGTCGATGTCTACGAGTGGATGCGCAACCTGGCGATGCGGATCGCGATGCGGGCGCTGCTCGGGCTCGACCCCGACGAGGCCGGCAAGGGAGCCGCTGCGGCAGAGCACTTCGAGCGGGCGCTGGGCTACTACGGGATCGACTTCGGCCTGCGCTTGGTCCGCGGGCCCGGCTCGCCGTGGCGCAAGATGCTCGCCTCGCGCAGGATCCTCGACGAGATCGTCTTCGCCGAGGTCGCCCGCGCTCGGGCCGAACCCGACTCCGGCCGGTACGACATCCTCGGCCTGCTCGTCAACGTTCGCGGCGAGCGGGGGGAGGCGTTCACCGACCGCGAGATCCGCGACCAGGTGATGACCCTGATGTTCGCCGGCCACGACACCTCGACCTCGACCGTCACCTTCATGCTGCACGAGCTCGCGCGTCACCCCGACGTCGTCGCCAAGCTCTGCGAGGAGCAGGACCGCGTGCTCGCGGGGAAGGCGCCGACGATCGACCAGCTCGAGCGCGAGATGCCGTACCTCGAAATGGTGCTCGACGAGGTACTGCGCCTCTACCCGCCGGCCTGGATCGGCCCCCGCCGCGCTGTCCGCGACTTCGAGTGGGGCGGTTGCAGCGTCCCCCGCGGCGCCTACGTCAACTACTGCTCTTGGGCCAGCCACCGCCTGCCCGAGGTCTTCCCCGACCCCGAGGCCTTCATCCCCGAGCGCTTCACCCGCGAGCGCAAGGCGGCCCTGCCGCGAGGCGCCTACGTCCCCTTCGGCGGCGGCCAGCGCATCTGCATCGGCAAGCGCTTCGGCCAGACCGAGGTGAAGCTCGTGACCACGATGCTGCTCCAGCGCCTCCGCCTCGACGCCCTGCCCGGCCGCACGATGACGATCCGCCAGATGCCGACGCTCTCGCCGAAGGGTGGGTTGCGGATGCGGGTCCTGCCGCGCGCCTAGACTCGCCTCGATGCGGGCACTGGTCATCTCCGACACCCACTTCGGCGCCTGGACCGGGCGCGACATCCTGCGCGAGGAGTTTGCGCTGGAGCGGCTGGCGCCGCAGCTGGAGGGGATCGACGAGCTGATCTTCCTCGGTGACCTCTTCGACTTCCTCTTCGGTTCGGTCGACGACGCGGTCGAGGCGGCCGACGGGCTGCTGGAGCTGATCGCCGCGAAGATGGGCGGCAGGCGGCTGGTCTTCCTTGCCGGCAACCACGACCACCACCTCGTCCACCGCGACGAGGAGGACCGGCTGGAGGCGAAATTGTCAACCGGCTCGGAGCCGCAGCGCAACGGCGCCGGCCCAAGCTTTTTCCAAGCCTTCCTCGAGCGCAAGCTGCCGGGCGTCGCGGTCGAGATCGCCTACCCGACCTACATGTTCGGCGACGTCCTCTGCACCCACGGCCACTACCTCGACCCGCACGCTCGGCTCAGCGGCTCGCGCGCCGACCGGCTGCTGACGCGGACGCTTTGGGCGATCGCCTCCGGCGGTCCCGAGCAGCCGACCTGTGTCGAGGACTACGAGTCGGTGATGACCCTGCTCACCGAGTGGCTCTACATCGCCGCCCAGATGCCGCACGGCACCCACGCCCAGCAGAACGTATTCCGCGCCGCCCAGAAGGCGGGCCGCCTCGCCAACGCGATCGGGGCCCCGGCACGCGGCCTGAAGCGACTGGAGGAGGGTCTGCGGGCTCGCAGCGGCGCCGCGCGCCCGCTGCCGAGCGAGGAACACTTCGAGCAGGTGATTCGCGAGGAGGCCGCGCGCCAGGCTCGCGAGCAGCCGCTCGCCGGGCCGCCCTGGTCGCAGCCCTTGTACCCCGAGCCGACCGTGATCTCGCGCAGCGACGCCTCCGAGCACGCGCTCGAGGCCTTCGCCCAGGTGGTGGCCAACCTCGCCTGGGATCGGGAGGCCGAGCAGATCGTCTTCGCCCACACCCACCAGCCGCTGGCCGACGTGCGCTCCGCCCGCGACGGAACGACGCGCTACTGGAACACCGGCTCCTGGATCTACGAGCCCGAGCTCAGCTCGCGGGAGGCCTATGACCGATACCTCCGCTTCGCTTGGCCCGGCACCGCGATCCTGATCGACACCGACGCCCCGCAGCCACAGCTCCTGGAGCTACTTGCGGACCTCAACCCGCGCAACGGCGGGCCTGGCCTTCCGGTCGAGTAGTCGTCTTGGCCGCCGCCGACGCGGGTAGCCTCGCCCGCGGCTGAACGGAATTCGATCCGGTCAGCCGCAATCCCGTCCCGGCCCGACAGTCAGGAGAAGAAATGTCCTCGCGATTCCGTCCCCCGCGGCGCACGCTCACGGTCGCCCTCGCGGCTCTCGCCGCGCTCGCCGGCTCCACCGCGATCGCCATCGCCGCCGGCAGCAACGTCGGCACCGAGCCTGTGAAGGTCAAGGTGAAGTGCCCGCAGACCATCACCGCCGGCGCCTCCGTCAACTGCGAGTTGACCGGCCGCCTCCCGAACGGTTGGCGCGGGCCGCGCGGAAAGCAGGGGCCGAAGGGAGCGAAGGGAGCCACCGGCGCGAACGGCCAGAACGGCGCCGCCGGAGCTCCCGGCGCGGCCGGTGCGCCTGGTGCGGCCGGTCCGGCCGGAGCCAGTGGCTACGAGGTCGTCCAGCAAACCTTTTTCAGCGTCTACGTTCCCAACAGCAACAATGCCAGCCGCGGCCTCAGCTCCTTCGTCGAAGTGCCCTGTCCGGCCGGCAAGAAAGCGGTCGGCGGCGGCGGCGACCTCGGCACCAACAGCGCTCAGAACGGCCAGCAGCGCCAGCTCACCCTCTCCGCCAGCATCCCGACCTCAGCCGGTGACGGCTGGCGAGTCCAGCTCTTCAACAACTCAATCTCCCTGGACACCTCCATCGACGTCCAGGTCTACGCCATCTGCATGAACATCAACTGAGCCCTCACCCAACTGAGCGAGACAGGAAGTGCCGCGGGCGATCGAAAGGGTCCCGGGTGGGGACGAAGCGTCTTGCACTTTTTCGCGACCACGAAGCTCGGACGGCCGCCCCCGATCACGAAAAAGTTAAGCGAAGTCCCACCCGGGACCCTTTCTCCCGCCAGCGCTACTTAATGAAGAGCATCTCCTCGTACTTCGGCAGCGGCCAAAGGTCATCGGCCACGATCCGCTCGAGCTTGTCAGCCGCCTCGCGGACCTCGCCCATCGCCGCCAGCTGCTTGTCACGGGCGTGGATCGCCAGCTCCAGGCCCTCGAGCCCCTCGGGGTAGGCATTCGCCTGCTCCAGCGCCAGCAGCGCCTTGCCCATCGCATCGAGGTGCTCGCGGATCTCGCCCGCGACGCCCTCGGCGACTCCCGAGTCGCTGATCAGCGCCAGGTAGCGCAGCGCCGCCGGCAGGATCATCGTCTTGGCGATCGCGTGCGCGGTCTCGGACTCGATGTTGGCCCGCATCGCGTACTGCTCGACCCAGACCTCGTAGCGGGACTCGAGCTCACGCTCGCTCAGCACGTTGTACTTCTCGAATGCGGCAACGGTGCCCGCGGCGACCACCTCGGGCAGCGCGTCGGGCGTGGTTTTGAGGTTCTTCAGGCCCCGCTGCTCGGCCTCGGCGTGCCACTCCTCGGAGTAGTTGTCGCCGCCGAAGCAGATCGCTTTGTTGGCGAAGTAGGACTCTTTGACGATCTCCATGACCGCCTGGGGCATGTCGGTGCCACCGTTCAGCTTCTCCTCCAGCTTGCCGGCGAGCTCGTCGATCGCCTCCGCCGCGATCGTGTTCAGCACCGTGTTCGGGAAGGCGAGCGACATGCTCGACCCGAGCGCTCGGAACTCGAATTTGTTGCCGGTGAAGGCGAACGGCGAGGTGCGGTTGCGGTCGCCGCCGTCGAGCGGCAGTTTCGGCAGCACGTCGGAGCCGAGATCGAGGAAGGAGGCCGGCGTGTTGGGGTCGCCCTCGCCGGTCGCGATCGCCTCGAACACTTTTTCCAGCTCGGCGCCGAGGAAGATCGAGATGATCGCCGGCGGCGCCTCGTTGGCTCCGAGCCGGTGGTCCTGGCCGATGTTGGCGACCGAGGCCCGCAGCAGGCCCTGGTGCTTGTTCACCGCCTGGATCACCGCCGTGCAGAAGAACAGGAAGTGGATGTTGTCGGCCGGAGTATCGCCGGGGTTCAGCAGGTTGCTGCCGCCGTCGGTCCCCATCGACCAGTTGTTGTGCTTGCCGGACCCGTTGACCCCCGCGAACGGCTTCTCGTGCAGGAGGCAGACGAGGCCGTAGCGGCGGGCGACGTTCTCCAGCGTCTGCATCAGCAGCTGCTGGTGGTCGGAGCCCACGTTCGAGTTCTCGAACATCGGCGCGATCTCGTACTGGGCCGGGGCGACCTCGTTGTGGCGGGTCTTGACCGGGATGCCGAGCTTGCGCATCTCCAGTTCGGACTCCATCATGAAGGCGAGCACCCGCTCCGGGATCGAGCCGAAGTAGTGGTCATCCAGCTCGTGGCCCTTCGGCGGCTTGGCGCCGAACAGGGTGCGACCGGCGGCGATCAGGTCGGGTCGCTCGTAGAAGTACTGCTCGTCGATCAGGAAGTACTCCTGCTCGGGGCCGACGGTGGTGAAGACGTGCTGGGACTGGTCGTCGCCGAGCAGGCGCAGCGCTTTGATCGCCGCCGTCGAGAGCGCGTCCATCGAGCGCAGCAGCGGGATCTTGCCGTCGAGCGCCTCGCCTGACCAGGAGGCAAAGGCGGTCGGGATGCAGAGCAGGGTCCCGTTCGGGTTCTCCATCAGGAAGGCGGGGCTGGTCGGGTCCCAGGCGGTGTAACCGCGCGCCTCGAAGGTGGCGCGCAGGCCGCCCGTCGGGAACGAGGACGCGTCCGGCTCGCCCTGGATCAGCTCCTTGCCGGAGAAGCCGGCAAGGAACTTGCCGTCGCCGCCGGGCTCGAAGAATGAGTCGTGCTTCTCCGCGGTCGAGCCGGTCAGCGGCTGGAACATGTGGGTGTAGTGGGTGGCGCCGTTCTCCAGCGCCCACGCCATCATCGCCTGGGCGACCTCGTCGGCGAGGGTGGGATCGAGCGGTTCGCCGCCCTTCAGGGTGGCCTGCAGCTTGTTGAAGGCGTCCGCGGAGAGGCGCTGCCTCTGCTCGTCGGTGTCGAAGACGTTTTCGCCGAAGGCTTCGTTCTCGGGAAGGGTCAGATCGAGCGCGCCGAGGGACTCCCCGTTTGAGCTCCACTGCGCTGCGGTTACGTTCTGCTGACGGATACGAGTCATCGCTTGGTTATTCCCTCGCTTGGCGGCGCGCCCGGTATCCCGAGCGCGAACTTTGTGGGTCTCACCCCCTATTGAAGAGCCAAAAAAGGGTAACGGCGCGACGCTGAACGCGCCTTTATACGGCCGTACAGGGTTTGCCCGGCTGCGCTTATCCCAGTGTCAGATCGCGCAGTGAGATCCGCTGCGCCCCAGCCGGGCTGGGCTTTGAACAGTCCAAGCGGATGATGCAGGCGGAATCCACGGGTGGAGCGCAGCTCTTCGCGCCAGCCCGGGGCCGGTGCGGTCGCCGTCGGCGCGCTACGACGGCCCCAGCGCATGACCCGGCTGAGTCGACGCGCATGAAAGAGCGTCATCGGCAGGGGCCGGACCGGGCTTTGGTCCCGGTCGCGGGGCCCTTCATGCGGGATAGCTGGTGTCCGGGAGCGCGCCGGCGGCGACCAGGGCGCCCATCAAGACCCCGAGCAGGAGGTCGCGCAGCTCGTCGCGCTCGATGTCGCCGTGCTCGATCCAGTCGAGGCAGGCCCCGTCCATGAACCAGAGCCAGCCGCTGACCGCGGTGCGGGTCTTCGGCGGCGGGCCGTCGGGGTAGAGGGCTTCGAGGATCCGCTTCGCGGTCGCCTGTCTGACCTCGTCGATCAGGTCGCGGATCTCGGGCACGCCGGTGGCGCTGTCCATGAGATTGCGGTAGGCGACTTCGTTCTCCTCGACCATCGCGAGGAAGGCGCCGAGGCTCTGTTGCAGCTGCTCGGCCGGCGGCAGCCCCGGGTCCGGTTCGGTCCGCTCCCGCAGTTGCTGCGCCCAGACGCTCAGGGTCTCCTCGAAAAACGCTCGCTTGCTGGGGAAGTAGTGGTAGAGCAGCGCCTTCGAGATCCCGGCTTCGGCGGCGATCTTGTTCATCGAGAGCTCGTCGTAGGGATGGCTGGTGAAGAGCTCGGCGCCACGCTCCAGGAGCTGTTGGCGGCGCTCGTCGACCCCGAGGCGGCGATAGGAGGGTCGGCTCATGTACCCATTCTAACGGGCTTGTTGACCGATGGTCGACAACGCTGTACGGTTATCGACCGACGGTCAACAAGCACGCCATTGGAGGGGACTGATGAGTGACGAGATGCGACGAAATCAAGACGGAGAGGCACCGCCGCCGCTGTGGGATCCGCTGTCCAGAATCGAGTTCGAGCGCTGGTTCGGGCGCGCGATCGCCTGGATCGGCGGTCTCGCGGTCCTGCTCGGCGTCGTCTTCTTCATGCGCAGCGCGGTCGACAGCAGCTGGTTCACGGAGGAGATCCGCACCTTGCTGGCAGCGTTTGGCTCCTTGGCGCTACTCGTGCTCGGCGTCTGGCTGCACGAACGGAAGGGGCACCTCGAGGCAGCCCGCGTGGCAGTCGCCGTCGCGATCCCGGGCCTCTACGCGACGACGGTCGTCGCCACCCAGACCTACGACCTGATCTCGCCGGTCATCGGGCTGGAGGCGGGGGCGCTGATCGGCGTCGTCGCGGTGGCGATCGCGGTGCGCTGGTCCTCGATGCTGGTCGGCAGCGTCGGGATACTCGGCGCCCTGGCGTCGCCGATGCTCGTCGGCACGGCGGGTGAAGCTGGCTCGATCGCTTTCGTCGCCCTGGCTCTCGCCGCCAGCGTCGGCGTCCTCCTCTGGCAGCGCTGGAACTGGCTGGCGCTCGCTGCCTTCGCCGTCTCGGCCCCGCAGCTGGTCTTCTGGATCGCCGACAACGGCTTCGTCACCTTCGAGGGGCCCGCCAATCCCAGCGAACCCGTCCTGCTCGTGCTCGCGGTCCTGACCGGCTTTTGGGTCCTCTACGCCGCCGCGGCGTTCGGCTTCGAGCTGCGAGCCCGGGGTGAAGCGAAGCTTCCGGTCTCCTCCTGGCTGCTGCTTCTCTGCAGCAGCGTGCTCGTGGTCTACGCCGGCGCCGTCGTCATCGGCGTCGATTCGACGCTCGCCCTGAACGCCTGGATCTTCGGCTTTGCCGCCGTTCATCTCCTGCTTGGCGCCGCGGCCATCCGCTTCGGGGTCCACCGCGAAATCGGTTCGCTGCTGATCGCGGGAGGGATCGCGCTCGGCAGCATCGCCTTCGCCAACGCCTTCGACGGTCCCGCCCTGGTGGCCGTCTGGTCGGCGATGGCCACGGCGCTGGCCTACATGGCGACGCGCGTGGACCGCGGGTACTCGCTGGTGCTCTCCGACGCGCAGCGACTGCTGCTGGGCGCATACGGGTTCCTCGTCCTGGCGATCGTGCACACGCTGGTCGTCGAGGCTCCGCCCAATGCGATCGCCGAGGGGGTCGGCGATCTCGGCAGCTCCCTGGTGGCGATCCTCTGCTGTGCCGGCGCGGCGCTCGCCTGCTGGTACTGGGGTCGCGAGATCGAGCCGCGGTCCGCAACCGTGGCGGGGTTCGTCAGCGCCACCGGGCTCGTCTACCTCGGCTCGGTCACGATCGTCGACGTGATCGGCGCCGACGCCAGCGGCGAAGCGCGCGAGATCGGGCAGGCCTGGCTCTCCGCGTTCTGGGCGGCGGCCGGGTTCGGCGCGGTCATCTGGGGCATGGTGCGGCGCTCCCCGAAGGCTCGCCTCGGCGGATTGGCGCTGCTGATGGTGGCGATTGCCAAGGTCTGGACCTACGACCTGGCCGAGCTCGAAGAGCTGGCCCGGGCCCTCTCCTTCGTCGCTCTGGGCCTGCTGTTGCTGGCGGGTGCCTTTGCCTACCAGCGGTTCAAGCCGCAGGAGGCAGAACGGGAGGCCGCGGAGGCGGCCGAGGAGCGGGAGCCGCGGGCTGTATAGCCTGCGGCTCGCCGCTCGGCCGACCCCCACGAACGGGTAGCCTCCTGCGGCGGCCATGGCCGCGTCGCAAGCCAAAAACTCCGGGAGGGATTCACCCGCAATGTTCGTATCCAAGGCCGCCGTCGTCGGTGGAGGCACGATGGGGGGCGAGATCGCGCAGGCGATCGCCGCCGCCGACATTCCAGTCGTCGTCAAGGACATCGACCAGAAGTTCGTCGATGCCGCGATCGAGAAGGCTCGGGCGGTAACCGAGGGCCAGCTCGGCAGTCAGGTCAAGAAGGAGCGGATCACCCAGGAGCAGGCCGACGCCCGGCTGGCCGAGGTGATGAACCACATCAGCGGCACCACCACCTATGAGGAGTTCGGCGACGTCGACTTCGTGATCGAGGCGGTGCCGGAGAAGATGGCGATCAAGCAGGCCGTCTTCCGCGAGATCGACGCCGCCACGCCCGGGCACGCGATCCTCTCCTCCAACACCTCCTCGCTCTCGATCACGGAGATGGGCGAGACGACGCTGCGGGCCGACAAGGTGGTCGGCTTCCACTTCTTCTACCCGGCCTCGGTGATGCCGCTGGTCGAGGTGATCGTCGGCGAGGACACCTCGCAGGAGACCGCCACCGCCGCCTACAACTTCGCCCAGGCGATCAAGAAGCAACCGATCGTTTGCGGCGAGGTCCCCGGCTTCGTCGTCAACCGCGTGCTGATGGCGACGATGGGGGAGATCTGGCGTGCCCAGGAGGAGCAGGGGCTCTCGCTGAAGGCGATCGACGAGGCGATTTCCGGCGCCAAACTGGCGCCGATGGGCCCGTTCTTCCTCACCGACCTGCTCGGGCTCGACACCGTCGCCCACGTCGCCGAGCACCTCAACGACTCCTACGGCGATGACTTCTACGTCCACAAGGGCCTGCAGGGCCTGGTCGCCGAAGGCAAGCTCGGCGCCAAGAGCGGCGGCGAGGGCTTCTTCAAGGACGGCGAGCAGACGATCCCGGGCGACGCCGCCCCGGACGCCGATGAGCTGGTGGCGATGTTCACTAGCCGCGCCCTGATCGAGTGCTGCCAGCTGGTCGAGGAGGGGATCGCCTCGGTCCGTGACATCGACCTAGGGATGATGGCCGGCGCCGGCCTCGACCCCCGCCGCGGGCTGCTGCCGCCGTTCTGGAAAGCCGACGTCGAGGGCCTCGACAAGGCGCTGGAGACGATCGAGCGTCTGCACGAGCGCCACGGTGAGCGCTTCGCGCCGCCGCTGACCCTGCGGCGGCTGGTCGCCCAGGGCCGGCTTGGGCTCGCCAGCGGCCAGGGCTTCTACCCCTACCCGCAGCCCGACGAGGGCGAGCAGGCGGAGACGGTGAAGCTGGAGACCCGCGGCGAGGTCGCCGTGGCCTGGCTCGCGAACCTGCCGATGAACGCCGTCTCG
>JBFXEM010000031.1:0-10321 GCA_050180135.1 Solirubrobacterales bacterium
CGCCGACAACAACGACGGCCACGAGCTGATCACCCCCGCCGCGATCGCCCGCGGCGGCGGCGACGAGTACCTGCTGCGCCTCAACAAGCTCTTCTGGAGCAAGAAGATGGCCGTCTACATCCGGCCGCTGGGCGAGCCCAACCGCTGCCTCAACGTCTACGCCGCCTACGACTGCGAGGGGAAAGCCCGCGACGGCGCCCACAGCACCCGCGCCTACAAGCGCGCCTTCCGCCGCATCTACATCCTCGTCCACGGCGGCGGCAAGGCCGCCAGGATCAACTCGCGCCTGGCCGAAGCCGGCCTGCCGCCGCTGACCGTCAACGTGCCCGGCCTGCCGGCGGCGCCGGTGGCGGTGGTCTGGAGCCCGCTCCCGGCCGGCTCCCCCACCGTGCCCCAGAACCGCCCGCGCCACTTCTACCCCGGCTCCAAGTGGGTCGACTGGGCAGGCACCGACTTCTACGCCGGCTACGCCGACTGGAAAGCGCTCAACGGCGTCTACAAGCGCTTCAAGGGCAAGCCCTTCGCGATCACCGAGTGGGGCGTCGAAGCCGGCGACGACCCCGCTTTCGTCAGCCGCCTCTTCCAGTGGGTCAAGACCCACCCGCGGGCGAAGATGATGGTCTACTACCAGGACTTCGGATCCAGCTCCAGCTACCGGATCCAGAACTGGTCGCAGAGCCTCTCGGTCCTCAGGGACCGCCTCCACTCGCCGCTCTTCCCTGCCTACGCGAAGGGCTTCCCGCGTTTGCCGCCGCCGCCACCCGGCGGGCTCGCGCCCGGGCACTAGCCACCGCTTCGCGCCCGGCGCGGATCTGGGCCGGCAGGGATTTGCCTTCGTTGCGCGCTTTCAGGCGGGCGTTTTTGGCCAGTTCCCGCAGCACGATCGCCGGCACCTTGCCTTCGCGGCGCAGTTTCGCCCGCGCCGCCCGCAGCCGTTTCGCGTTGTAGGGCTGCAGGGCGGTGATCGAGGAGTAGCCGGTCAGGTAGATGCGGTGGCCGTCGGAGATCACCGGCGTGTAGGTGCCCTTCGGGTAGCTGAAGACGCGCCGGCCGCTGCGCATCATGAAGCCGCTGGTCGTTTTGTTCGTGAACTCGGCGACGTAGACGATGTCGCCGACGGCCGAGAGCGAGCCGATCACCTGGCCGCCGGCGTCGCGGCTCCAGCGCTCGCGGCCGTCCTTGGCGTCGAGCGCGTAGACGTTGCCGTCGAAGGAGCCGATGAAGACCGAGGGCGGACTGTGGCGGGTGGTGGCGACGGTCGGGCCCGAGTAGACGTAGCCACCGGTCGAGAAGCTCCAGGCGAGCTCGCCGTCGCGCACCGAGTAGCTGTAGACGCGGCCGTCGTTGTTGCCGGCGTAGACGCGGCCGAAGGCGACCGCGGGGGTCGAGTAGAAGGCGCCGGAGCCGCCGAAGCCCGGCCCCAGCGAGCCGGCCTGCCAGGCCAGCTTGCCGCTCTTGGCGTCGACCGCGTTCATGTGGCCGCCGTAGTCGCCGACGAAGAGCTTGCCGCCGTAGTAGGCGGGCGCCGCCTTGATCGCCCCACCCAGCGGGGTGCTCCAGCGGACGTTGCCGTTGACGGTGCTGAGCGCGAACAGCTCCCCGTTCTCGCAGCCGAAGTAGACGGTGTTGCCGATCACCAGCGGCGAGGACTCGGCGCGGCCGGGCAGGTCGCGCTTCCAGATCGTGCGCCCGGTCCTGGCGTCGAGCTTGACGATGTGGCCGGGGACGAGGTTGACGATGTAGAGACGGTGCTTGGAGTAGGCCGGCGAGGAGGCGTTGAGGGTGCCGATCCGCCGTTCCCACAGCGTCCGCCCGGACCTGGCATCGAGCGCGAAGGCGTAGCCGTTGTTGTTGACCGCGTAGAGGGTGCCGCCGACGTAGATCGGCGGGAACTCCAGCAACGGCCGGTCGGTGTAGCGCCACAGCTTGCGGAACGGCGGCACGATCCCTTTCGCCGGCATGTAGCGGGTGCGGGCCGGGTTGAGCCCGAACAGCGGCCAGTTCAGCGTTTTCGCCCGCGGCGGCGGCGCTTTCGGCTCCTGCGGTTCGAAGGCGACGTCTTCGTTGTGGACGTCGGGCGGCCGCTTCAGCTCGTTGTATGCGACGAGAACGCCGAAGATCGCCAGCACCGCTGCCGCGACCAGCGCCATCGCCAGCGTGCGGTGCTCCTCCCAGAGGCGCCGTGGATGCCGCAGCAGCAGGAGTGCGTCGCGGGTGCGGCGGGCCTTGGGCCCGCCCTCAGCCATTCGCCGCGGCGCGCCGCTCGGACTCGGTCGAGATCCCCTTGATCAGTGCCTTGATCCCCTGCTTGGTCGCGGCGACGACGGCGCCCCCGGCCAGCGGCACGGTCGGGATCGTCTTCACCGCGTAGACCATCCGCGTGCCGCCGCCGTCGGCGCTGAGCTCGACGGTGCCGAGGTGGTCGCGGACCGGCAGGCCGGAGAGCAGCTTGTAGGAGAAGCGCTCGGGCGGCTGGTAGGCGACGACTTCCTCGCGCAGGGGCGGCCCGAGGGCGCTGAGCACACGGATCGCGCCGACCCCGTTGGGGGCTGGCTCCCCCTCCCGCTCCAGCTCGGCCCTGCGCAGCGGCGTCATCTGGGCGTAGAGCCGGTGGTCGGTGAGCACGTCGAAGACCGTCTGGGGCGGCGCCGCGATCCGCCGCTCGAAAGTGAAGCTGGCCATCGGGGAAAGGCTACGTCAACGCCCAGCGCTGCGGGTCCGTCCCCTCGATCGCGCGGACCTCGCCGCGCACCGCCATGTTGTCGAGCACGGCGAGGACGATCTGCAGGAGGAAGCCGGTGGTCCGGGTCTGCAGGTTCTCCGGACCGACGATCGCGGCGACGATGTCGAAGGCGGTGGGCTCGCACCCGGCCAGGGCGGCGCGGGTTTTGCTGCGTAGATCCTCGATCTGGCGCCGTGCCTCGGCGATCTTCACCTCCGGGTCGCGGAACGGTTTGCCGTGGCCGGGCAGGCAGAGGTTCGGGCCCAGCGGCTCGATCGTCTCCAGGCTGGTGAGGAATTCGCCGAGCGGATCCGGGGTGTGGCCGTAGTCGAAGAAGAGGACCGTGCGCCCGAGCAGGTGGTCGCCGGTGATCATCAGCTCGCTCTCGGGCTGGTGCAGGACCACGTGCGAGGGGGCGTGCCCCGGGGTCTCGTAGACCTGCCAGGCGCCGTGGTCGGTCACCACCTCCACTCCCGGCACGAGGTCGCGATCGGGCTCGCGGATCCCCTCGACCCCAGGGTCGGGATCTTCGCTGCCGACCTTGCGGTAGGCCTCCAGCGCCGCCGCGGGGACGCCGCTCTCACGGGCGGCCTCGAGCCGCGCCTCGAGCGCGGCGGCGGGGTCGGAGGCGAGCAGGCGGACGTGCTCCCAGGCGGGGTGGATCCAGAGCTCGCAGCCGGCGGCGGCGGTGATCGGCGCCGCCAGCCCGTAGTGGTCGGCGTGGGAGTGGGTGCAGACGACGAGGTCGATGTCCTCGACCGCGAACCCGACCTGGGCCAGCGCCATCTCGAAGTTGCGCAGCCGCCCGCGCCCGCCCATGCCGGTGTCGAAGAGCACGAGCCCGTCGCCGGCCGCGAGCACCCAGGCGTTGCCGTGGGGCACTCCGGGCCAGGGCAGGGCGAGGCGCAGCCTCCAGATTCCCGGCAGGATCTTTTCGGCCCGCGGTGCGACCGCTCGTGGCTCGGACGCCATCGCCTCAGATCCTCGCAGTCGCCGCCCCGGTCGGCGCCTACGGGCGCTCGAACTCTTGGAGGACCCCGGCAACCGCGAAGCAGAGGGCGCCGGTGAGCGTGCCCCAGTTTGCTACCGCGACCGAGGTCAGTTCGCCGTCGGTGTGGACGAAGGAGGCGACCGCGGAGACCATGAAGAGGATCGAGCCGAGCTGGTTGACGACGGTGATCCACCAGCCCAGCTCGCTCGGGCGCCAGCACGGGTACCAGCGGCCGCTCAGCTCGACCATCGCCAGGTGGCCGGAGACGAGGAAGAGCGCGCACCCGATCATGTCCGGGGACCAGATCAGGCGGTCGGCCTGGCGCGGGGTCAGATTGGAGATGAACGAGTCGACCAGGTTGATCGCGAAGACCAGGGTGCCGGCGAAGAGGACGAGCGCGGCCAGCCACTCCAGGCGCTTCCATTCCGGCGCCCACCAGCGCCAGCGGTGGGGAATCACGAACTCGCCGCCGGCCCCCTCGCGCGGCCCGTTGACCCCCTGCAGCACCGAGGCGTAGCCGCCGGTGCTGAAGAAGACGCCGCCGGCGAGGAAGACGCTGGCCGGCAGCAGCGGGCCGCCGACGTCGCCCTGGGCCAGGGCGGCGCCGATCGCGAACAGCGAGCCGCCGACCACGAAGGCGGTGGCGGCGATCGCGATGATCCGCCGCAGCCGCGCCATCGTGTCGCGGTCGGCCCAGGCGCGCGCCGCCTCGACGCCCTCGCCGAGGTCGCGCAGGACACCGCGCTTGCGCGTCGCCCGGCGGTCAGTGCGGCTCATCGGCCGCGAGATTAGCTACGGCGCGAGGAAGGTGGCCGGGTCCGGGCCGACCCGCTCGCCGGCGTCGAGCGGGGCGAACGCCTCCATCTCGTCGGCTTCGAGCTCGAAGTCGAAGACTTCGGCGTTCTCGCGGATGCGCTCCGGCGTGGCCGATTTCGGGATCACGATGTTGCCCAGCTGCAGGTGCCAGCGCAGGATCGCCTGGGCCGGCGTGCGGCCGTGGTTCTCGGCCACCTCCAGGATCGCCGGCTCGGCCAGGACCCCGCCCTGCGCGAGCGGGCTCCAGGCCTCGGTGGCGACGCCGTGCTCGGCGTGCCAGGCGCGCAGCTCGGCCTGCTGCAGGCGCGGGTGCAGCTCGATCTGGTTCACGGTCGGCTGCAGGTCGGCCTCGGCGCCCAGCCGCTCCAGCTCCTCGACGCGGAAGTTGGAGACGCCGATCGAGCGCGTCGCGCCCTCGCCGCGCAGGCGTTCGAAAGCGCGCCAGGTGTCGAAATAGCGGTCCTCCGCCGGCATCGGCCAGTGAATCAGGTAGAGGTCAACCTGGTCCAGCCGCAGCTTCTCGAGGCTGCGCTCGAGGGCGCGCAGGGTCGAGTCGTAGCCCTGCTCGGTGTTCCACAGCTTGGTCGTGACGAAGATCTCCTCGCGCGGGATCCCGGTCGCGGCGATCGCCGCTCCGACCCCCTCCTCGTTGCCGTATGAGGCGGCGGTGTCGATGTGGCGGTAACCGCTCGCCAGCGCTTCCTCGACCACCTTCTGGGTTAGCTCCGGCGGCACCTGGAAGACGCCGAAGCCAAGCTGGGGAATCTCCACACCGTCGTGCAACTCGACGGTCGGGATCGATGCGACGTCGCTCATCTGCGCTCCTCGTTCGGTTGCCCTCGCCCTGCGAGTACCCGACCGCACGGCGGATATGCCGGGAGGCTAGCTGGTGGAGAGGCCGATGGCGATCAGCGGAAAGGCGAGCAGGATGCCGAGGAAGAGGCCGATCGCGGCGCCGGTGCCGACACTGGCGGTGCGGGCTTTGGCGCCGGAGATGACGCCGATCAAGAAGATGGCGGCGGCGATTCCGAGACCGATCCAGAAGACAGGCGGCATGACCGCGGCGACAATACCGCAGCAGGAATCGGCGTGTCCGCATCAAAGCGCACCGGCATGAGCGAATCAGGTGGGCGCAGCGGCAAGTTGATCCTGGCGGCGATGATCTTCGCCGTCGCGATGATGTTCATCGATCAGACGATCGTCGCGATCGCGATCCCGAGCATCCAGGAAGACCTCTCGCTGACCTCGACCGGCGTGCAGTGGATCGTCAACGGCTACCTGCTGGCGCTCTCCGCTCTCTTTGCCTTCGGCGGCCGGCTCGCCGACGTCGCCGGCCACCGCACGATGGTCGTGATCGGCGTGATTGTCTTCGCCACCGCCTCCGCTCTCTGCGGCGCCACCCCCGCCACCTCGATCGACGAGGCCTGGCTGATCACCTTCCGGGTGATCCAGGGAGCCGGCGCGGCGATGATGTTCCCGGCGGCCCTGGCGATCGTCCTCGGCGCCTTCCCGATCCGCGAGCGCGGCCGCGCGATGGCGATCTTCTTCGCCGTCACCGGCGGCCTCACCTCGATCGGCCCGCTCGCCGGCGGCTACCTGACCGAGTGGACCTGGCGGGCGATCTTCTGGGTCAACATCCCGGTCGCCCTGATCGCCCTCTTCCTGATCTGGCGCTCGAAACCCGAGAACGAGCGCCACCCGGCCCCGATCGACTACCGCGGCACGGTCCTGATCACCGGCGGCATGGGCCTGCTGGTGCTCGGCCTGCAGCAGTCGGCGGTCTGGGGCTGGGGCGGCGCCAAGACCTGGATCTGCATCGGCCTCGGGGCGGCCCTGCTGGTCGGCTTCGTCTTCTACGAGCTGCGGGTCGAGAACCCGCTGCTGCGGCTCGAGGTCTTCCGCGACCGCGCCTTCAGCGTCGACAACGTCGTCCTCTTCCTGCTGATGATCCCGTTCGTGCCGCTGTTCTTCTTCGCCAGCATGTACGCGCAGGTCTCGCTCGGCGAAAGCGCCTCGGAAACCGGCCTCTACCTGTTGATCTTCTTCGCCGGCTTCGCGATCGCCTCCCAGTACGGCGGCAAAATCCTCGACAAGGTCGGCGCCCGGCCCTCGGTCGTCCTCGGCTGCGCGGTCGCCGCCGTCGGCTTCTACCTCTGGGGCCAGTCGCTCGACAACCTCTCGGTCAGCGAACAGTGGTACTTCATCGTGATCGCCGGCGCCGGGGTCGGGCTGGTCCTGAGCCCCGCCAACACCGACGCCCTCAACCGGGTCCCCGCCAGCCGCTACGGCGAGGCCACCGGGATCACCCAGACCGTGCGCAACTTCGGCTCCAGCCTCGGCCTCGCGGTGCTCGGCTCGCTGCTGATCGTCCAGAACCGCTCCAACCTGGAGTCGAGCCTGACCGACAAGGGCTTCCCCAAGGATCAGGCCGACGAAGTCGCCGAGTGCGTCAGCGGCGGCGGCGAATCGGCCTGCGCCACCGTCGCCCACGCGGCCGGCAACAAGGCGGGCGAGCTGTTCTCGACCGTGCCGCATGACTTCGCCCTCGCGACCCAGACGGTCTTCTACTGCTTCGCCGGCGTGATGGCGGTCGCCTTCGTCTTCGCCCTGGCCGCGATGCCGAGCGGCAAAGTCGAAGAAGCGGTGCCCGAGAGCGGTTCCGCAAGCGACTCCTGAGGCTGTACGTTGCCGGGGTGAAAGCCCGGCTAGCTCGTCGTCGGTTCGCCGTTCTGAGGCTCGCACTCGCACTCGCCTGTCTGCTGGCGCTTCTGCCCGCCGCGAGCGCCTACGCCGTCCCCTCCCCCGGCGAGGACGAAGGGGCCGCGGCCGAGCGCCTGGCCGAGCGCTACGCGCCGGTCACGATGCTGCGCGAAGAGCAGAAGCCGCCCTGCGAAACCAGCACCGAGCAGTACGAGCCGACCACGGTCGACACCGTGCTCGGCAACCCCGACGTGACGCTCGAGCGAGCGCGGCCCGACGGCGAGCTGGAAGCGGTGGAGCGGGCCCCGAGCGCGGCCGAGATCGCCGGCCTCGCCGACGGCTATTACATGGACCTCGAAGGCAAGGTGCTCGACGACACCTGCGTCTACTCCCGCGACTTCAAGGCGCTGGCGAAGGCGGGCAAGGCGCCGCCGACCGCCTACGCCCACATCGCCCGCGAGGCCGACCGCTCCGGGTTCGCCCTGCAGTACTGGTTCTTCTGGTACTTCAACCAGTTCAACGACCTGCACGAGGGCGACTGGGAGGGGATGCAGCTCACCTTCGAGGCGGAAACGCCGCGGGAAGCGCTGGCGGCCGGCGAAGAACCGGACGAGATCATCCTCTTCCAGCACGCCGGCGGCGAGCGCGCCGGCTGGGGCGACTCGAAGGTCCAGAAGGACGGGACGCACCCGATCGTCTACCCCGCCGCCGGCTCGCACGCGACCTTCTACGACTCCGCCGTCTACGTCGAGAACGGGCAGGAAGGCTCCGGCCTGGGCTGCGACAACACCTCCGAGCCGCTGCGCGAACTGCGGCCGCGGCCGGTCCTGCTCCCCGCCCGCGCTCCGCTCGAGGGCGAGTTCGCCTGGCTCAGCTACGAAGGCCGCTGGGGCGAACGCGAAAAGGGCTACAACAACGGCCCGACCGGGCCGGTGACGAAGACGGTCTGGCGCGAACCGTTCACCTGGATGGAAGGCCAGCGCTCGACCAGCCCGCGCCTGCCGGGTGGCTCGATCGTCGGCCCGCAGGTGACCGGCGCCTTCTGCGACGTCGTCGGCAGCGCCTCCGAACTGATCAACCTCGACGCCAAGTCACGGCCGGCGGCGGTCGCCACGATCCTCGCGATCCTGGCCGTGGTCGCGCTCTTCGTCGGCATCACCAAGTGGGGCCCGGTCGACCTGCGGCGGCTGCGGGCGCGGCGCTCGTTCGGGCAGATGCTGCGCACCGCGCGACAGCTCTACGGCCGCCACTGGCGGGTGCTGGTGCCGGTGGCGCTGACCGCGATTCCGGTGGTCGGCGGCGTCAACCTGCTCGCCAGCCAGCTCGGCGGTGGCGGCGGGATCGACAGCGCCGCCGGGCGCTCGGGCTTCAACCTCGCCCTCGCCGACCTGGTCGAAACGGTCGTGCGGCCGGCGGCGCAGGCGGTGGTCGCCGCGGTCGTCATCGTCCTCGTGCGCGAACTGGCGGCCGGCAAGCAGCCCGGTTTCGTCGAGTCGTGGCGGGCGATGGGGGCGCGCTTCTGGCGCGTGGTCGGCGCCCAGCTGCTGGCGACCCTGGGCATCATCGCCCTGGCGATCACGATCGTCGGCCTCCCCTTCGCCATCTACAAACTGGTCGGCTGGCGTTTCGTCCAGCAGGAAGTCCTGTTCGAGAACAAGCCCTTCCGCGAGGCCTTCCGGAGCAGCTCCGACCTCGTCCGCGGACGCTGGTGGCACTCGGTGCGACTGGTCCTCTTCCTGGCCCTGTTCAGCGTCGTCGTCGGTCCGGTGGTCAGCTTCGCGCTGATCTTCACCACCCTGCCGCTGTTCTGGGTCAACCTGCTCGGGGCGCTGGTCTTCTCGCTGATGATCCCCTACGTGGCACTCGGTGACACGCTGCTCTACTTCGACCTCCAGGAGCGGGCGCAGACCGAGGGGATCAAGCCGGCGCGCTCCTGGAAGCTCTGGCGACCGCGCCAGTTCGGGCGCGTCGTCCGCGGCACTCCGAGCTCCCCGCAGCCGGCCCCGAGTGGGTAGGTTTGCGGCGATGAAACTGCTCGCCTTCAGCGACCTCCACCGCGACCTCGACCAGGCGGCGACCCTGGTCGAGATGGCGGCGAGGGCGGACGTCGTCGTCGGCGCCGGCGACTTCGCCTCCATGCACGAGGGCCTGGAGGAGACGATCGCGGCCTTGGCCGCGATCGAGGCCCCGACGGTGCTGGTCCCCGGCAACAACGAGACCGACGCGGCGCTGCGCGCGGCGACGGCCGGCTGGGAGGCGGCGACGGTGCTGCACGGCGAGGGCCTGGAGATCGACGGGGTCGAGTTCTTCGGGCTCGGCGCCGGCATCCCGACCACCCCCTGGGAGTGGAGCTTCGACCTCGACGACGCGGCGGCGGCGGAGCTGCTGGCGCCCTGCCCCGAGGGCGCGGTGCTGGTCCTGCACTCGCCGCCCAAGGGCCACTGCGACGGCGGCGCCGACGGCAGCCACTTCGGCAGCCCCGCCCTGCTCGCCGCGATCGAGGACAAGCAGCCCCGCCTCGCCGTCTTCGGCCACATCCACGAGGCCTGGGGCTGCGCCAGCGAGGTCGGCGCGACGCCGCTGCGCAACCTCGGCCCGACCGGAACCTGGATCGAGATCTAAGGACCCGGTGGAATCGGGCGGCCCCAAGCGCGCCGGGCTGGTGCTGGCGACGCTGATCGGCGTCGCCGGGGTCGCCAACCTCAACCTCGCCGTCGCCAACGTCGCCCTGCCGGACATCGGCAAGGCCTTCGACGCCGGCCAGACCACCGTCGACCTGATCGCGGTCGGCTACTCGCTCGGGCTGGCCGCCTCGGTCCTCTACCTCGGCGCCGTCGGCGACCGCTACGGGCGCAGGACGCTGTTGCTGGCGGGGATGGCGCTGACCGTGCCGTTCTCGATCCTGGCCGCCCTCGCCCCCTCGGCGACCGTCCTCTTCATCGCCCGGGTCGGCGGCGGCGTCGCCGCCGGCATGGCCTACCCGACCACTCTGGCGCTGATCACGGCCCTCTGGTCGGGGCAGGAGCGGACCAGGTCGATCGCACTGTGGTCGGCGCTCGGCGGCGGCATCTCGGCGCTGGGGCCGCTGATCG
>JBFXEM010000032.1:0-10066 GCA_050180135.1 Solirubrobacterales bacterium
GGGGGCTACTTGGCGACGTGGAGCTCGATGGCGTGGATCTGGCTCTGGCCGTAGGAGCCGGTCTGGACCGGGCCGGCGGCGCTGACCAGGGTGCCGGGCTTGGGCAGCGGGTGCGGGCGCAGGCTCTTTTCGATGTCGATCGCGGTCACCCCGGGCAGGGTGATGCTCTGGGAGTCGAAGATCACGAAGTGGGCGTCGCCGTCGCCGTCGGGGTCGACGGCCTCGATGTAGAAGATCTCCCCTTCCGTGGTCGCGCATTCAGGCACGTCGGCGGGGCAGTGGGACGGCGTCACGGTCTGGGGCCGCGGGCGCGCCTCCCGTTCGGGGGCCGCCTCGGGGCGGGTGGTGGTCGCCGTCGTGCCCGTCTCGCGCCGGTTCGCTTCGCAGCCGGCGAAGAGCAGGGCGAGGCCGAGGGCGACGATCAGCGCGCGCACCGGCGGATTATCGCGCCCGACCGGAGCCGCCCCGGCGGGACCTACGCGTCGACGATCTGGCGCAGCCATCCGAGCTCGCTCCAATCCCGCGTCAGCGGGTCCTCTTCACGGGCCTCGAGGATCGCGCGGATGCGCTTGCGGTGGCGGTCGAGCGCCCAGAGGACCGACGACACGTCCACCGCGCGATGGGAGCGAAGCTCGGTGAGGCTGAAGATCCGCAGACGCCATGAGCCCCGGTGAGCCTCGTCCTCCAGCAGCCGGACCAGGGCCGCCACGGCAGGGGCCGCATCGATCTCGCCGTCACGCTCGCGAAATCTGGCGGGTGAGAATTCGTCCGCACCCCGGAAGCTGAGCGTGAGGTGGACGTTCGCCTCCCGCTCGTCATCCTGCGCCGGGGGGCGCCCCCTTGTCGTCATCCGCTCGACCTGGCGGTCGGCGACCGCGCCGTCGCCTCCGTTGGCGAACCCGTAGGCGATCGCCGTGCGAACGTAGGCGTCCTCCTCGCGAGGATCCGAAGCGGGCTCCAGCAGAGCCAGCAGGTCCTCCCTGGTGTCGACGTCGTCCAGTTTCGCCAGCAGGTAGGCGATCTGCATGCGGGCGACCCGCAGCCCGCTGGGACGAAGGCCGGCGTCCAGGCCGCCCTGCAACGCCGACCACAGCGCGGAGTGGATCGTCTCGACGTGGATCGCGAGGTCCTCCGCCAGCATCGACTCGCAGAGGTCCGCGATGTCGGAGGAGACGAACTTCGAGAAGCTGCGCAGGATCGCCTCGGGCGATTCGCCGAGCACTGCCGAAGCGAGATGGGAGGCCACGAAGAACCACCCCCAGGAAGCGGTCTCGAAGCGAATCTCGTTGCTCGCCGGCTCGGGAGCCGACAGCAACGTACGGTGAATCAGCGCATCGGTGCGGGCGGCAACGTCCCTTGGGTCACGTTTCTTCAGGAACGCTCTCAGTTTCGATCTGCTGAACCCAATCGGGCGATCGTGCGCCGCCGAGTAGAAGTGGTGCGCCAGTGCCGCCAGCTCGTCGAAGCGCGCATCCTCGTCGTCGGCGCCGATCCCACCGCGGTTGAGGCGCATCCGAGCCACCTGGTCGAAGAAGTGCCAGTGGGTCGAGATCCGCTCCAGCGCCGCGGGGTCGCTGGCGACGAAGTCGAGGACGTAGGCGAGGTGCAGCGGCGTCCCGCAGATCGCCGTCCGGGTCCCGTCGTCCTTCTCGTCGCGCCAGGCTTCGAACGCCTCGCGCGTGGCGCTGTCGAACAAGGCTTCGGCGCACTGGCTCTGTTCCTCGGGACCCAGCGGACGCACCTGGATTACGTGCCGGCCGTATTCCTCCTTGGAGACCCGGCTCGCGTACAGGTGGTCGCCGAAGCAGACCAGCGTGTCGCACTCGCGAAAGAGCCGGCGGGAGAAGAGCTCGCGCGGCTCGACCTCCGGATTGGAGAGGAGGCGGTCGGCGTGGGCGATGATCACGATCGGCCGCGGGCCGCCCTGTCCTCCCGCCTCTTCGATGACCTTCTCCAGCCAGGCGTCGGTGGCGAACTCGGGGCTCGAGTTCTCCTCTTCGATCGCGTCGAAATAGAGCAGCGCGGGCACCGACTCCGCCTCCTGCTCGGCGAGGAAGCGCTCGGCCAGTTGCAGGAAGACCAACCGCGAGGCCAGCGTCTTCCCGGCGCCGGGCCTGCCGATCAGCATCAGGCGCATCCCCGCGGCGGAGCGCTCGGTCGTCAGCAGCGACGCGAGGTAGTCTGGCAGCGGTGCGTCGCTGAGCCGCTCGGTGGAGTTCGGGACGCCCCACGGGAGCGGCAGTCGCTCGATCTCCGCCCTCACGTCGCGCAGCGGCAGAGGACTCCCCACTCCGGGCGAGGTGAGCATGTCGAGCAGCTCCTCGCGCCTTGCCGCGATCGCGCCGCGGCGCAGCTCGCCTTCCCTGGTCGCCGACCGCAGCTTTGCCACCTGACGTTGGAAGCGGCTGAGGGTCGCGTTCCACAATGCGGCGTGCTTGGCCAGGCCGTCGGGCGCCACCGGGTCGTCGCCGCTCCGCTCCAGCACCTCTTCGGCCGCGGCGAGCTCACCGTCGTCCATGTGGTCGAGGAAGGACCACAGGTCGATGCTCACGTGCGGCTGCAGGGACTCCAACATCACCGGGAAGGTGTACCGGGTGATGTTCAGGCCGAGTTCCCCGCGACACCACGACAGCGCCTGCGAGAGCGTCTGGGAGTCGTTGCGGGGCACGACCTTTCCCTTGCGCTTCTGTTCGGGAGGCAGTACCTCGATCAGCGCCTCCTTCGAAAGCTCGGCGCGTGACATCACGAGGGCGTAGAGCACGTTGCGTTCGGCCTTCTTCAGCGACAGCTCTTCCCCGCCCCGAAAGACCCGCAGCTTCCGCAGCACGGAGATCTCTACACGCTGTTTTTTCCCCCTCTGTCCTATAGTGCCGACCCCCTGCGCGGGAGGACACTACAACTCAGCTGAACTCTGGTGACACCTTCCGCTGAGAACTGCTCACACCCACCTGCTTCCCTACTAGTGAGTCGGTGACGGGAAACCGACGTGTACGCGACTTGGGTGGGGGTGGCGCCCCCACCTGAGCCAACCGGAAGGGGTGAGCTGGATGGGCGCGCGGGGCAGCGACACTGGAGCCATCGGCACGACCGGATCGCGGGGTGATCCGGCCGGGAGCCCGCGGCGATGAAGCCGCCTCCCTGTCTCACCGCGAAGGGCAAGAAGGTAGCCGAATACGCCTGGCGCCTGGGCCTGGCATTCGCCTTCCTGACCCCCACCGCCTCCGCCCTGGTCTCGAACCGGACGGTGGAGTCGACCGCGGCGACCCTGGTAACGGTCGCCTGCGCCGGCTTGGTCGCATTTCACCTGCTCAACACCGGAACACGGATCAGGCTGCACCACTGGGAAGAGCCGGATCTGGCTGAGATTCTCGCCGTCGAGATCGTCCTCGGCGTCGCCGCCCCGCTGCTCGTCCTGGTCACGGTCCAGGCGCTGCCGCCCACCTCGGCGGTCCTGATCTCCGTCGCCCTCGCCTTCGCCGTGCTCCAGTCCTTCTACGAACGGATCCAGAAGGAGATCTTCCTGCTGGTCGAGGCGAGACCCCACCTCACGCACGGAACCGAAGGGTACGAACGGGTGCGGCTGTGGCGAATCGCCAAACTCACGGATACCGTCGGCGACGCGGCCAGGGAACAGCGGGTCGTCGGCCTGCAGTCGTTGATCACCCTCTGGGTGGGGCCGCGGTGGGACGGACTCCTGAGCCGGACCCGAACGGTGATCCTGTACGTGATGCTTGCCTCCACCAGCGTCGCGCTCGGAGCCGGGGTCCACGGGGAGCTGAAGTCCCTCGTCGACCCGCGGCCGAAGACCGTCACCACGATCGCAGCGCCCGAGACGAAGAACGGGGCCGAGCAGGAGCCCAACGACTCCGCCGACACCACCGCAGAAGCGCCGCCGGAGGAAGGCGAGGAAGGCGAGTGCACGCACATGCCGGGCGACGGGGCCCCGGAATGGGCCGAAGCCAACCTCAATGCCCTCTACCTGGGAAATCCGCGCCTCAACGCCACCCCGCCCCCCGGCTTCAAAGAGGGCGGCTGCACCACGGGCGCGATCGTCCCCGCCGCCGGGCATGGGGAATTCGCCTTCGCGGTGGGCAAGAACCCGGCCGGCGAAGTCCGCAGCGTCGCCGTCGTCTCACGGCGCTTCGAACCCGCGATCTTCGTGGCCCCCGCGGCGCAACGGGTGCTGCACCGGATCAGGGAGGGCCAGATGCCACTCGGCGGCTACCCGACGACCAACGTGGCAGGCGGCGACATGACGGTGATCCTCACCCCGAAGGGCTCCGCGGTGCTGACCCGCGCCTCAAAGCACCCGCCCGGTCTCCCTGACGTCGCCACCCCGTACACGGAAATGCCGCCGACGGTCGCGGCCGCCTTCGTGGAGGCGATGAACGAGCGTGGCCACTGGCTCTGGCCCGCTCCGCCCGAAAGACGCGAAGGAGCCGAAGTCTTCCCGCTGCGGGCCCGGGTGAGCGAAGGGCTCCCGGACCTGGAAGTGACCCTGGACCGGCGCACCGGGGTCGCCGTGCGCGGTCAGCACACCTACGACCCGCCGGAAGCGCAGCTGAGCCTGCCCGAACTGCGCCACCACGCCAGCTCCGCCTGGTGGGTCCGCCAGGAGGAGGACTAGCCAGAGGTCCGCGCTGGCGCCAGACTCCACCCATGCCGACGATCGCGACCATCGGCGTCTACGGCCACGACGCCGACTCGTTCCTCGCCGCCCTCGCCGGCGCCGAGGTGAGCCTGGTGCTCGACGTGCGCCAGCGCCGCGGCGTGCGCGGCAGCGAGTACGCCTGGGCCAACGCCAAGCGCCTGCAGGACGCCCTCGCCGCTGCCGGGATCGGCTACACGCACGTCAAGGAGCTGGCGCCGAGCACCGAGCTGCGCGAGCTGCAGTACCGCGCCGACGACCGCAGGGGCGAGGGCAAGCGCTCGCGCTCGGTCCTCGCGCCCGAGTACGTGCAGCGCTACGAGGCGGAGATCCTCGGGGGCGCCGAGCTGGAACCGCTCGTCAACTGGATCGGCGCCGGCAAGGCGGCGCTGCTCTGCGTCGAGCGGGACCCCGAGGCCTGCCACCGCTCGCTGATCGCCGCCCGCCTGCGGCGTGATTACGGCTTCGCGGTCGAGGACCTGCGCTGAAGCTCAGCTGAGCCCGTGCGGGTGCAGGTGGTCCTCGGCCATCGCCTTCAGCCCGACGCGGTCGATCTTGCCGGTCGGGTTGAGCGGCATCTCCGCGAGGAAGACGACCTCCTCCGGCGCCTTGTAGCCGATCCGCTCGCGGCAGAAGACGATCAGGTCGGCGCTGGAGGGCTTCTCCGCCCCCTCGGCCAGGGTCACGTAGGCGCGCACGTTCTCGCCGTGGACGGTGTCGTGGACGCCGACCGCGCCGGCGAGGTCGACGGCGGGGTGTTCGACCAGCGCCCCCTCGACCTCGTAGGGGCTGATGTTGGAGCCGTCGTGGACGATCACCTGCTTCTTGCGGCCGAAGAACCAGAGGTAGCCGTCCTCGTCGGCGCGGGCGAGGTCGCCGGAGTCCAGCCACTCGTCGATCACGACCTCCGCGGTCGCCTCCGGCGCCTCCCAGTAGCCGGCCATGCGGCTGCGGGTGCGGATCCAGATGCGGCCGACCGCCTCGGTCCCGACCGGCTCGCCGTCCTCGCCGCGCAGGGCGATGCTGAAGCCGCCGATCGGCTGCCCGATCGAGCCCTGCTTGATCGTCCCCGAGGGCGGGTTCAGGGTCGCCAGGCCGACCTCGGTCATCCCGTAGCCCTCGACGATCGGGAACCCGGCGGCGGCAGCGAACTCGGTCAGCAGCTCGGTCGAGACTTTGTCGGAGCCGGCGCGGCAGATCCGCAGCGATTCGAAGTCGTGCGGCTGCAGGTCGTGGTCGTGGATCAGCGCCGAGAGCGCCGCCGGGATCATCGCCAGCACCGTCGGCTGCTGCTCGCGCAGCAGCGGCAACAGCTCGTGGCTGTCGATCGTGCGGGCGACGACGACGCGGCCGCCGACCGAGAGCGTGCTGAGCGCCCAGAGGAAGGAGCCGATGTGGGACATCGAGGAGCCGGGCAGGAAGACGTCCTCGGCGTCGAGCTCGAAGGCGGCAGCGGCGCTGGCGATCATCCAGCGCAGCGACTGGCGGGTGTGGGTGACGCCCTTGGCGGGGCCGGTGCTGCCGGAGGTGAAGAAGATCGCGGCCGGGTCGGCGGGGTCGGCGGGCGGCCCGGCGGGCAACGGCTCGGCCTGCTCGAGCAGCGTGAAATCGTGTCGCCACTCCCCCGCGGCGTCGGCTACCGAGCCGGAGTCGGCGAACCCGATCGTGCCCAGCTCCAGCCCGCCGGCGAGCGCGCTGGCGGCGACGTCCTCGGCCCGCTCGACGTGGGCGACCAGGGCGCGGGCGCCGCTGACCGTGAGCGCGTGGTCGATCTCGCGGAAGGTGTAGCGGTAGTTGAGCGGCGTCGCCACCAACCCCGCCTTGAAGCAGGCGAGGTAGTGGACGACGAGAGCGATCCGGTTCGGCATCAGCGAGGCGAACCGGTCCCCCGCCTCCAGCCCGATCGCGCGGTAGCCGCCGGCCAGCCGGTCGCTCGCCTCCTCCAGCTCGCGCCAGCTCATCTCGCGCTCGGCGGAGACGATCGCGACCTGCTCGGGCCCGGCGTCGAGCCCGACCCGCAGCAGGTCGGCGAGCGGCGCCGCGGGCGCCTCGAGCGGGTTGCCGTCGATCAGCATCGCGCTGATCGTATCGGGGGAAAACCACATCGATCGCCGGCCAAACCACGATGACAAGCCGCCGGGGAGGTCGGAAGATCCAGCTGCGGAGTGAATGAAGTGGGCCAGATAGGAGAGGGAAAGCGGATGAGCGAGTTACGTGAGTGCCCGCGTTGCCAGCACCCGGTCAACGAAGGCGCGAGGGGTCGCTGCCGCGGTTGCGGCGCCGAGCTGCCCGTGCCCGATCGCTCCTCCAGGGCCGACGAGGTGCGCAGGCTGATGCGCGACGAGCGGCTGCCGCCGCTGGTCCACGACCTGCGCCGGCAGCCACGAGCGGGCGGCGCCCGAACGGAGCGCAGCCACCTTGTCCCCAGCTGAGGCCCGCGGCAGCGGCGGCCGCTTCGCCGACCGTCACGACGCCGGCCGCCAGCTTGCCGCGAGACTCAACGAGCTGGCCAGCGCGGACCCGGTCGTCCTCGCCCTCCCCCGCGGCGGCGTTCCGGTCGCCCGCGAGATCGCCGACGCGCTCGGCGCGCCGCTGGAGATCCTCGCCGTGCGCAAGCTCGGCGCCCCGCACAATCCCGAGTTCGGGATCGGCGCGGTGGCCGAGGACGGCACCTGCGTGATCGACTCCGAGGCGGTCGCGGTGCTGGGACTGCTGAACGGCGAGCTCGACGCGATCGTCAGCCGCGAGGCGGCCGAGCTGCGGCGCCGGGTCGCGCTCTACCGCGGCGAGCGGCCGCCGCCGGAGCTGACGGGACGGACGGTGATCGTCGTCGACGACGGGGTCGCGACCGGGGTCACCGACAGCGCCGCCCTGCGGGCCGTGCGCAAACGCGAGCCGCGGCGAGTGCTGCTGGCGGTGCCGGTCTGCTCGCGCGAGGGACTGGCGCGCCTGCGCTCGGAGGCCGACGAGGTCGTCTGCCTGCGCATGCCGGAGCTCTTCCACGGGGTCGGCCAGCAGTACCTGGATTTCTCCCAGGTCAGCGACGAGGAGGTGCTCGGTGATCTCCAGCCCCGAGCGGACGCTGCGGCGTGAGCTCGAACCGCTGAGCGGCGACGCCGACGACTACGACGGGCTGCTCCAGGGGATCGGCAACGCCCAGGTCGTGCTGCTCGGCGAGGCCTCGCACGGGACCCACGAGTTCTACCGCGAGCGGACCCGGATCACCCGCCGCCTGATCGAGGAGCACGGCTTCCAGGGCGTCGCGGTCGAGGCGGACTGGCCCGACGCCTACCGGGTCAACCGCTACGTCCACAGCGCCCCCGACGACGCCGACGCCGAGGAGTCGCTGCGCGGCTTCCGCCGCTTCCCGACCTGGATGTGGCGCAACGCCGAGGTGCTCGACTTCGTCGGCTGGCTGCGCGCCCACAACGAGGGCCGCGACGAACGCGACACGGCGGGCTTCTACGGGCTCGACCTCTACAGCCTCAACTCCTCGGCCGCCGAGGTGATCGCCTACCTGGAGCGGGTCGACCCGCCGGCGGCCGAGCGGGCGCGCCAGCGCTACGCCTGCTTCGAAGGGTCCGCGAGCGAACAGGCCTACGGACGCGCCGCCACGCTGAGGATCGGCGAGTCCTGCCGGCAGGGCGTCGTCACCCAGCTGACGGAGATCTGCCGGCTCGGCAACGCCTACCTGCGCCGCGACGGGATCGCCGCCGAGGACGAGCAGTTCTACGCCGAGCAGAACGCCCGCCTCGTCGCCAACGCCGAGGAGTACTACCGCTCGATGTTCGGCGACCCAGCCGGCTCCTGGAACCTGCGCGACCGCCACATGGCCGACACTCTGGAGCGCCTCTGCCGCCACCTCGGCCGCCACGACGGGCCGCCGCGGTTGGTCGTCTGGGAGCACAACTCCCACATCGGCGACGCGCGGATGACCGAGATGAGCAGCCGTGGCGAGCTCAACGTCGGCCAGCTCGCGCGCCAGCGCTGGCCCGAGGGCGTCGCCCTGGTCGGCTTCACCACCTACGCGGGCACGGTCACCGCCGCCTCGGCCTGGGACGCGCCGGCCGAGCGCAAGCGCGTGCGCCCGGCCCTGCCGGAGAGCTTCGAGCACCTCTTCCACCAGCTCGAGGTGCCCCGGTTCGTGCTCGACCTGAGCCAACCCGAGGTCGCCGAGGCGCTGGCCGAACCGCGGCTGGAGCGGGCGATCGGAGTCATCTACCGGCCCGAGACCGAGCGCCAGAGCCACTACTTCGGGGCGCGCATCGCCGGCCAGTTCGACGCCGTGATCCACATCGACGAGACCCGCGCGGTCGAGCCGCTGGAGCGCAGCGCCGGCTGGGAGCTGGGCGAGCCGCCCGAGACCTACCCGACCGCGCTCTGAGGCCGGCGGTGGCCGGGGGCAGCATCCGCGTCGGCCGCCTCGCCGGGATTCCGATCGGGGTGCAGCCGCTCTGGCTTCTGATCGTGGCCCTGATCACCTGGTCGCTGGGGGCCGTCTACTACCCCGACGAGGTGGCCGGGATCGCGCCCGCGACCGCCTACGCGCTGGGCCTGCTCAGCGCCCTGCTGCTGTTCGCCAGCATCCTCCTGCACGAGCTCGGGCACGCGGTGGTGGCCCGCCGCAACGGGGTCGAGATCGAAGAGATCGACCTCTGGCTGCTGGGCGGGGTGGCGCGGATGAGCGGCTACCCGCAGACCGCCGGCGCGGAGTTGCGCTTCGCCCTCGCCGGCCCCGCCGTGACCCTGGCGATCGCCGCCCTCTTCGGCGCCGCCGCCCTCGCCCTGCCGAGCTCGGCGCCGGAGGCGCTGCGGGCGGTCGTCTCCTACCAGGCGCTGATCAACCTGGCGATCCTCGTCTTCAACATGGTCCCGGCCTTCCCGCTCGACGGCGGCCGGGTGGCGCGGGCGCTGCTGTGGGCGCGCAGCGGCGACATCTCCCGCGCGACCGAGACCGCCGCCAAGATCGGCCGTGGGTTCGGCTTCGCGATGATCGGGATCGGGGTCGGCGGCATCCTCGTCGGCGCCGTCGGCGGCATCTGGCTGGCGCTGGTCGGGTACTTCGTGATCGTCGCCGCCCGCGCCGAAGCGAACGGGCTGCGGGTGCGCGAAGCGTTCAGCGGCCGCGAGGCGGGGCGACTGATGAGCTGTCCCGCGGTCACAATCCCGGCCCAGACCAGCGTCACGGACGCGATCGCCGAGTACTTCGTCGCGCTCGGCCACCCCGCCTTCCCCGTCGTCGCCGCCGACGGGCAGCTGCTCGGCCTGGTCGACCTCGGCACCGCCAGACGGGTGCCGCTGGCCCGGCGCGCGACCACGACCACGGGCGAGATCTCCTTGCAGCGTCCGTCGCTGGTCGTCGACGAGCACCAGGACGTGGCCGAGCTGCTGGCGCGCGCGGAGTTCCAGGAGCTCGGC
>JBFXEM010000033.1:0-7239 GCA_050180135.1 Solirubrobacterales bacterium
GCGCCCCGGAAGAGCGCCACGCTCGCGGGCGCCGAGAGCGCCCCGACGCTCATCCCCGAGACGTTGACCACCGAGGCCGGCCGGAAAGCGTGGCGGCGGCCGTGGGCGGCGCCGAGGACCTTCGAGGCCGGCAGGCTGTAGGTCGGCGCCGCGGCGGGGCTGGTCGGCACCGGCTCGGGGGCCGGGAAGGGCGAGTGCTTGATCACCAGCAGGCTGTCGACTTCCTCGAGCTCGTCGTCGGTCCCGAAGCCGAAGACGTTCGGCTTGCCTTCCGAGGAGGACTCGATCCAGCGCCGCTGGTCGCGTGAGAACGGGCGCTCCTCGTTGTTGGAGGTGACGATGTACTGGCGCAGCTCCGGACCGAAGGCCTCCAGCAGGTAGCGGAAGTGGCCGACGATCGGGAAGTTGCGCAGCACCGAGCTGCGGCGCTGCACGAGGTCGTAGCCGACGACGCCGGCGAGGGCGGCGGCAAGCAGGCGCTTGGACGGGGTTCGCGGCATCGGCCGCGCAGAGACTACGCCGCCCGGACCATCCGCCGGTCATCTGGGCCGGGGCGCAGGATCAGGACCTCGGCCGGGGCCTTGCGCAGCAGCCAGACGAGGTCGTCGCCGGAGAAGCTGGTGGCGCCGTTGACGCTGGCCGGGACGACGACCCGGTCGAAGCTTTCCTGGGCGAGGATGCGCTCCAGCGCGTGGCGGTAGGAGCGGCCGCGCTCGATCCGAGCGTCGACGGCGACGCCCTGGGCGCTGGCCCGATGTTCGATCGCCTCCAGCAGCGGCATCGCCCGGCTCGCCTCGGCCGGGATCGCGCACTCCAGCGGCAGGCTCTTCGGCACCTGCGCCAGGTACGCGGGCATCAGCGTCGCGTCCTCGGCCCGGGCCAGGCGGAGGGCCGCGTCGAGGGCCCGCCGCGAGACCTCGCTGCCCGTGAACGGCAGCAGGATCTGGTGGATCGCGTCGGGGCGCTCGGAGCGGCGGCCGCGGAGGCGCCGGCGGGCGATCAGGTAGCCACCGCCGAGGCCGAGGACGAGCGCGGCGGCGACGAGGACGTGGTCGATCACTTCCCCTCCTCCCTGAGGCCGCGGTGGGCGACGATGCGGACGTCGACGCCGGGCGGGGTCGCCCGCATCAGCCGCTGCGGCAGCGGTTCGCGCAGCCGGGCGAGGCCCCGCACCGGTTCGGACTCGCCGACCATGATGTAGGTGCTGCCGCGCTCGCGGACGACGCGGGCGACGGCGGCGACGAGGTCGTCGTGCTCCTCGATCAGCAGCGTCGCCCCCAGCACCGAGGCGAGCTGGCGCAGGGCGGTCACCTGGCGCTCGGTCTCGCCCTCGATCGGCTTGCCGGGCGGCTTCACCCAGAGCAGGTCGAGGTCGGTCCCGAGCCGCTGCGCCGAGCGCCAGGCGCGCCGCACCAGCCGCTGCGAGCTCGGCTGCGGGCGGACCAGAGCCAGCAGCCGCTCCCCCACCGCCTTCGGGGTGTCGTCGGCGAGCCGCTCCTCGCGGGTGCCGAGCACCTCGCCCCGGGCGAAGGTGAGCCGCTTGGACTCGACGTCCTCGGCGACCTGGCGCAGGCTGACCTCGCGCAGGGCGGCGAGGTTCTCGATCCGGAAGAAGTTGTTGAGGGCGGCGTCGATGTTCTCGCCCGGGTAGATCTTGCCCGCCCGCAGGCGGCCGATCAGCGCCTCCGGCGTGAGGTCGATCAGCACCACCTCGTCGGCCCGGCCGAGCGCCGAGTCGGGCACCGTCTCCCGCACCCGCACCCCGGTCAGCTCCGCGACCTGGTCGTTGAGCGACTCCAGGTGCTGGACGTTGACGGTGGAGAAGACGTCGATCCCGGCGCCGAGCACGTCGTCGATGTCCTCGTAGCGCTTGCCGTGCTCGAGGCCGGGCGGGTTGGTGTGGGCGAGCTCGTCGATCAGCGCCAGCTCCGGCGCGCGCGCCAGCAGCCGCGGCAGGTCCATCTCCTCGACCTCGACATC
This sequence comes from Solirubrobacterales bacterium, assembly GCA_050180135.1. Taxonomy (GTDB): domain Bacteria; phylum Actinomycetota; class Thermoleophilia; order Solirubrobacterales; family 70-9; genus VAYN01. Next base: position 1,981 of record JBFXEM010000033.1, read on the forward strand.
GCGCACCCGCACCGGCCGCCGCGGCACCACCTCCAGCCCCCGCGCCTGGGCGCTGGTCTCCGCGCGCTTGTGCGGCTCCAGGTAGCCGATCACCACGTCACGTCCGGAGGCCGCCTCAGCCTGCCCCTCCTGCAGCATCTTGTAGGTCTTACCGACCCCCGCCGCCATCCCGAGAAAGATCTTGTAGCGGCCCCGCCCCTCCTGCCGATGGGCCGATTTCGGGCCTATATGTCCCGAGATCGTGCCATCGGCAGGCATTTCAGGCTCCGAGCAGGTTGTGGACCACGAGGTCGATCGCTTTGATCCCGATGAAGGGGACGATGAGGCCGCCGAGGCCGTAGATCAGCATGTTGCGGCGCAGCAGGCCGTCGGCGCCGATCGGCCGGTAGCGGACGCCGCGCAGCGAGAGCGGGATCAGCAGCGGGATGATCAGGGCGTTGAAGATCACCGCACTGAGGATCGCCGATTCCGGCGTCCCCAGGTTCATCACGTTGAGAGCGTCGAGCGGGCCGGTTCCTTCGCCCGCGAGGGCGTAGGTGGCGGCGAACATCGCCGGCAGGATCGCGAAGTACTTGGCGACGTCGTTGGCGATCGAGAAGGTGGTGAGGGCGCCGCGGGTGATCAGCAGCTGCTTGCCGACCTCGACGATCTCGATCAGCTTCGTCGGGTTGGAGTCGAGGTCGACCATGTTGCCGGCCTCGCGGGCGGCCTGGGTACCGGTGTTCATGGCGACGCCGACGTCGGCCTGGGCCAGCGCCGGAGCGTCGTTGGTGCCGTCACCGGTCATCGCGATCAGCCTGCCGTCGGCCTGCTGCTCCTTGATCAGCTCCAGCTTGCGCTCTGGGGTCGCTTCGGCGAGGAAGTCGTCGACGCCGGCCTCATCGGCGATCTTCGCCGCGGTCAGCTTGTTGTCGCCGGTGACCATGATCGTGCGGATCCCCATCGCCCGCAGCTGGTCGAAGCGGGCTTTCATGCCCTCCTTGACCACGTCCTTGAGGTAGACGACGCCGAGCACGCGCTCGTTGCGGGCGACCGCCAGCGGCGTGCCGCCCTCGCGTCCGACCCGGTCCAGCGCCGCGCCCAGCTCGGCCGGGGTGCGACCGCCTTCGGCGGCGATCCAGGCCTCGATCGCGTCGCCGGCGCCCTTGCGCAGGCGGGTCCCGTTGAAGTCGACGCCGCTCATCCGGGTCTCCGCCGTGAAGGGGACGAAGCGCGGCTCGTGGCCGGCGAAGTCGTGCTCGCGAATTCCGAAGTCCTTGGCGAGGACGACGATCGAGCGGCCCTCCGGGGTCTCGTCGGCAAGCGAGGCCATCTGCGCCGCCTCGGCCAGCTCGGACTCGGTTACCCCCGGCATCGGGATGAACTCGGTCGCCTCGCGGTTGCCGAGCGTGATCGTCCCGGTCTTGTCGAGCAGCAGCACGTCGCAGTCGCCGGAGGCCTCGACCGCGCGGCCGGAGAGAGCCAACACGTTGCGGCGCACGAGGCGGTCCATGCCGGCGATCCCGATCGCCGAGAGCAGCGCCCCGATCGTGGTCGGGATCAGCGCGACCAACAGCGCGATCAGGGTCGTCTCCGAGAGCTCGGTGCCGGCAAACAGCGCGAACGGGCGCAGGCTGACGACGACGAGGATGAAGACGAGGCTGAGCGCCGCGAGCAGGATCCCGAGCGCGATCTCGTTCGGGGTCTTGCGCCGCTCGGCGCCCTCGACCAGGGCGATCATGCGGTCGAGGAATGACTTGCCGGGCTCCTGGGTGATTTCGACGACGATGCGGTCGGAGAGCACGCGGGTGCCGCCGGTGACGGCCGAGCGGTCGCCGCCGGCCTCGCGGATCACGGGCGCCGACTCGCCGGTGATCGCCGACTCGTCGACCGAGGCGATGCCCTCGATCACGGTGCCGTCGCCGGGGATCGTCTCCCCCGCCTCGACCACGACGACGTCGCCGCGGGTCAGCTCGGAGGCGGCGCGCTCGCCGCCGTCGCGCAGCCGCGCCGTGGTCTCGGTCCGCATCGCCCGCAGGCTCGCGGCCTGGGCACGGCCGCGGCCCTCGGCGAGCGCCTCGGCGAGGTTGGCGAAAACGACGGTCAGCCAGAGCCAGACGGTGATCGCGAAGCTGAACCAGGCCGGCTCGCTGCCGCCGCCAAGCGGCTCGCCGCCGAAGACGCGGATCAGCCAGGCGACGGTGGTGATCAGGGCGCCGACCTCGACCACGAACATGACCGGGTTGCGGACCTGCACGCGCGGGTCGAGCTTGCGCACCGACTCCAGCAGCGCCGGGCGCAGGATCTCGGGGTCGAAGAGGGAGCGGGCCTGGGTTTCGGTGGTCATCTGATCGGTGCTTCCTTGTCGAGGGCGATATTGAGCTCCAGCACGTTCACGCCGGGCTCCCCGAAGAGGCCGAGAAAGCGGCCGTCGGTGTGGTCGGAGATCAGGTCTTCGACCTGGCCCAGGGGCAGGTCGCGGACGGCGGCGATCCGGTGCGCCTGGATCCGGGCGTTGGCCTCGGAGATATGCGGGTCGACCCCGGACCCCGACTGCGTGATCGCGTCGACCTGGACGTCTTCCCTGGTCAGGGAGCGGTCGAACGGTTTCTCCAGGCGCAGGTAGGCGGCCAGCTGTTCGCGCACCAGTTCCCGCGCTTCGATGCTGTTGGGGCCGAGGTTCGAGAAGTAGGTCGTGTCCGGGGCGTAGCCGGTCTGCGAGGGCCGCGGCTGGAAGTAGCGGCGGTCGGGGACGAGGATTTCTTCTTCTTCCTCGTCGAGCTTGGGCTCGCCGTTGCGGTCGAGAAGCGGCCGCGAGAAGGACTGGGCGATCAGGCTCGAGCCGACGACCCTGCCGTCGACCGTGACCTTCGAGCCGTCGGCCTGCCCGGGGAAAAGCAGCTGGGCGACGCCGGTCATGGCGAGCCCGTAGCCGAGCCCGAGCACGACGGTGAAGAAGGCGACCGCGAGGCAGGCACTGAGGAGCATGCGGCGCATCTCAGAACAACCTCGTGGACAGGCTCTGGACGATCGGCCCGAGCAGGAGGGCGGGGAAGAAGGTGAGGGCGCCGACCAGGATCACTACCCCGACCAGGAGGACGACGAAGGTCGGGGTGTCGGTGCGCATCGTCCCGGGGCCGGCGGGCGAGACCCGCTTCGTCGCCAGCGAGCCGGCAACGGCGAGCACGAGGATGATCGGGACGAACCGGGCGAGCGTCATGGTGGCGCCGCCGAGCAGGTCGGCGAAGGAGATCCCGTAGGCGCCTTCGTTGCCGGGAGCGTTGGGCTGGATGAAGCCGGTGTAGCCGGCGAAGGCCGAGCCGTTGTTGTTGGCCTGGGAGAGGTAGGCGTAGAGGGTCTCCGAGAAGCCCTGCGGGCCGCTTTCGTAGATCGAGCGCGTGCCCGCCCGCGTCGCCGTGGCGAGGCCGGCGGTGACGAGCACGGCGAGCGGCGTGAAGAGGACGCCGAGGGAGATCAGCTTGATCTCCCGGGCCTGGATCTTCTTGCCCAGGTACTCGGGCGTGCGGCCGACCATGAGGCCGCCGATGAAGACCGCCAGGATGACGAACAGGAGCATCGTGTAGAGGCCGGTGCCGACGCCGCCGAAGACGACCTCGCTGCTGGCCAGCCCCGCCATCGGGACGGCGCCGCCGAGGCCGGTGTAGGACTCGTGGGCGGAGTTGACCGAGCCGTTGGAGGTGACCGTGGTGGTGGTCGCCCAGAGCGCCGACCCGGTGATCCCGTTGCGCTGCTCCTTGCCCTCGAGATTGCCGCCGGTGGACCCGTCGACGGCCGCGGTCGGCGTGCCGGCGGCGTGCTGGGCGGGGGTGCCGTGCTGCTCGGCGGGGATGATCACGGCGATCAGAGCGATGTAGATCGCCAGCATCGCGGCGAAGATCGCCCAACCCTCGCGCTGGCGCCCGGCGAGGCGGCCGTAGGTGTAGGTGAGCGCGGCCGGGATCATGATGATCGCGATCAGCTCGAGGAAGTTGGTCAGCTGACTCGAGTTCTCGAACGGCATCGCCGAGTTGACGTTGAAGAAGCCGCCGCCGTTGGTGCCGAGCTGCTTGATCGCGATCTGCGACGCGGCGGGGCCGAGCGCCAGCGTCTGGTTGGCGCCCTCGATGGTGGTGAGGGTGACCGCGTTCCCGAGCGTCTGCACGACGCCCTGGGAGACGAGGACCAGCCCCAGCACGATCGAGAGCGGCAGCAGGATGTAGTACACGGTGCGCACGAGGTCCTGCCAGAAGTTGCCCAGGCTGCGGCCGCCGCGGGAGACGATCCCGCGGGTCATCGCCACCAGCACGCAGGCGCCGACCGCCGGGGTGACGAAGTTCTGCACGGTCAGGCCGACCATCTGCGAGAAGTAGCTGAGCGTCGTTTCGCCGCCGTAGAACTGCCAGTTGGTGTTGGAGACGAAGGAGGAGGCGGTGCTGAAGCTGACGTCCCAGGGGCCGGAGTCGAACCCGCTCGGGTTGAACGGCTGGATGCCCTGGGTGCGGAGGATCGCGTAGAGGACGATCCAGGAGACGAGCGAGAAGAGGACCACGCTCTTCGCGTAGGCCTTCCAGTCGTGCTCTTCGTCGGGGTCGACCCGGAGCGCCCTGTAGGTGAGGCGCTCGGCGCCGCCGAGGACGGGGCTGAGGAAGACCCGCTGACCGCTGTAGACGCGGGCCATGTAGGCGCCGAGCGGCCGCGTCAGCGCGACCACGATCGCGATGAAGAGGGCGATCTGCAGCCACCCCTGGGCCATCAGAGGCTCTCCCCGCGCAGCAGCGCGTAGAGGAGGTAGGCGCAGACCGCCGCCGCGACGACCAGGCCGAAGAGGTCAGCGCCGGAGATGGTGGCGAGGGCCGGGTTCATATCCGGTCGATCAGGTCGATCGCCCAGTAGAGGAGGGCGAAGAGGCCGATCGCCAGGGCGATCGCGAAGACGTCGGCTACGGGGCTGCCGCCGCCGGGGAAGAGGTCTGCGAGAGGGGTGATCGAGAGCACGGATGGATCATGCGCCTCCCCCCGTCAAGGCCGCATGAAGTTCCCCGGCCCCCGCATACAGATCCTGTGAAGGCTGACGAGACGCCGCCTGGCCGCGCCGGAGGCCGTCAGGCGGCGAACCGGTAGCCGACGCCGGGGTCGGTGACGATGTAGCGGGGTCCGTCGGGGGGCTCGATCTTGCGGCGCAGGTTGGCGACGTGGGCGCGCAGGACCTGGAAGTCGTCTTCGTACTCGACCCCCCAGACCTCGACCAGCAGCGCCCGGTGGGTCATCAGCCGGCCGCGGT
>JBFXEM010000033.1:7339-10038 GCA_050180135.1 Solirubrobacterales bacterium
CCGTCGGGGGGCTCGATCTTGCGGCGCAGGTTGGCGACGTGGGCGCGCAGGACCTGGAAGTCGTCTTCGTACTCGACCCCCCAGACCTCGACCAGCAGCGCCCGGTGGGTCATCAGCCGGCCGCGGTTGCGGGCCAGGGCCCGCAGCAGGCCGAACTCGGTCGGGGTGAGGTGGACCGGCTGGCCGTCGCGGCGCACCGTGCGCCCGGCGAGGTCGATCTCCAGCCCCTCCGCCGAGATCACCGGTTCGGCCCCCTCCGGCGCCGCCCGCCGCAGCAGCGCCTGCAGCCGCGCGACCAGCTCGCGCGGGCCAAACGGCTTGGTCACGTAGTCGTCGGCCCCGGCCGCGAGCGCCTCGACCTTGCGGTCCTCCTCCCCCACCGCCGAGAGCACCAGGATCGGCATCTCGCTCCACTCGCGCAGGCGCCGGGTCAGCTCGACCCCGTCGACGTCCGGCAACATCAGGTCGAGGATCGCCGCCTCGGGCGGTTTGACGGCGGCGAGGTCGAGGGCCTCCTCCCCCGTGCTGGCGCTGACCGCCTCGAAGCCGGCGTCGCGCAGGATCACCCGCAGCGCCCGCAGGATCTGCGGCTCGTCGTCGCAGACGAGGATGCGGGGCAGGTCGCTCATCCGCCCTCGCGCCCGGTCTCGAAGCTGACCACGAAGGTGCTGCCCTGCCCCGGCACCGACTCGACCGCGATCTCGCCGCCGTTGGCCTCGACGAACCCCTTGGCGATCGCCAGCCCGAGCCCGAAGCCTCGGCCGGGGCCGTCCTCGCGGCGATAGAAGGGCTCGAAGACGCGGGCGCGCTCGGGCTCGGGGATGCCAGGTCCCTGGTCGACCACCCGTACCACCAGCCGCCCGCCGCTGGTCCGCGAGCGGACCAGGACCGGGCGGCCGCCGCTGTGGCGGACCGCGTTCTCGAAGAGGTTGGCGAAGGCGCGCTCGAGCTGGGCGGCGTCGCCGTCGAGCGCCGGCAGCTCCGTGTCGAGGGCCAGCCGAACCTCCTCCGGCCCGGCCCCGACCGAGGCCCGCGCCGCCTCCAGCACCCCGGCCAGGTCGACCGGCTCGCGCCGCGGCTCGGCGTTGCCGGCCTCCAGCCGCGAGACGTCGAGCAGGTTCTCGACCAGGCGCGAGAGCCGCTGCCCCTCCTCGACTACCGCCTCGCTCAGCTCGTGGCGCTCCTGCGCGGTCACGCTTGGCGAGTCGAGCGCCGCGCCGGCGGCGATGATCGAGGTCAGCGGCGTCCGCAGGTCGTGGGAGACGGAGCGCAGCAGCGCCGTCTTCAGCTCGTCGCTGCGACGCAGCGCCCCCGCCTCGATCGCCTCCGCCTGCATCCGGTCGCGCTCGGCCGCGGTCTCCCGCAGCTCTGCCAGCAGCCGGTCGGCCTCCTGGCGCCGGTGCTCGGCCTCGACCGCGCGCGCCCGCGCGATCTCCGCCAGGGCGCTGCTGGCGACGGCGACGATCGCGAAGACGACCAGCGCCACCCCGTCGCGGTCGGCGGCGATTTCCAGCCGCCCGGTCGGCGGGATGTGGAAGTAGTTGAACGCGACGGCGCTGAGGACCGCGCTCGCCAGCCCCAACCGCCAGCCCCACACGGTCGAGATCAGCAGCACTCCGGGCAGGTAGACGACGCCCAGCGAGACCACCGGCGCCACGTCCTTGAGCGGGTAGACGATCAAGGTCCCGAGGGCGACCACGCCGACCGTGGCCAGCACGCCCCAGCCGAACGGCGGCGCCTCGGCGCGCAGTCCCAGGGAGGAGCTCAGCCGTTGCATCGGCTCAGCGTATTGCCACGATCGCGCCGCTACCCTGCTGCGACGCCGACCGGCGTCGTCATCGGCGAAGCTAGCGGCCGATCGCCAGGGGCACGCCGGCGCCGATCCGACTCGCCAACCAGGCGATCGCGCGGGTGCCGAGCCGCACGCAGCCATGCGAGACGGCGCTGCCCAGAGCGCCGGAGACGTTGCGGGTCCCGTGCAGGGCGATCTGACCGGGGCCGCCCTCGAATTCCTGCAGGACGTTGGAACGGGCGCTGGTCGCCAGCGCGTAGGGAGCGCCCGGTTCGTAGCCCGAGAGCGCCAGCGCCTCCTCGACGAAGAAGCTGCCGCGCGGGGTCGGGGTCGCGGGGGCGCCGACGATGGCGCGGAAGCTGCGCAGGCGCCGGCCGCCGTAGAAGACGTCGACCCGGCGCTGCCCGACCGAGACCCGAATCCGCCACCCGGTCGAGTCGGCGCGCGTGCCCTTGGCGGCGATCCAGCCGGCGTGGCCGTTCGGCCGGCCCGGCAGCCGCACCCGCAGCCAGGTGTCCTCGGGGCCGGCGCTGGCCAGCAGCGGCAGCACGGTCCGCACCCGGGTCAGCGGCCGCCGCGCCGCGACCACGTCGATCCGGCGCGCGTCGGCGCTGGGGCGGGCGCGGACGACGTGGTCGCGGACCACGACGACGAGCGCCTGCGTCCGCGCCACCGCCCCGGCTCGAGCCGGGGCGGTGCTCGCGGATGCGAGGAGGCAGATCCCCGCCGCCAGCAAGGCCAGCGGCAGGGTCATGCGTGGGCTCATCCGGTGAACTGCGAGGGACCGTTGCGGGGCGCCAGGATCGGGAAGGGCACCCGGAAGCGAACCGACATCCGCTTAGCTTTGGTGTTGTCGCCGAAGGTGACCTTGGCGGTGACGACGTGGCCGCCCGGGCCGGCGTCGACG
>JBFXEM010000034.1:0-9952 GCA_050180135.1 Solirubrobacterales bacterium
AGGCAGACGCCCTCGTTCATGTTCGCGATCACCTCGCCGCGCAGCTCGAAGGCCGACTCGATCGCCACCCGCTCGTCGGCCTCGCGCAGGGCGCAGAGCAGGCCGCCGTCGGCGCCGACGCCGGGCACCGACCACGCGAGCCAGCGCCAGTTGCCGCAGCGAGTCTGCATCCGCGATCGGAAGCTGGTCGGCCCGCTCACCTTCACCCGCGCCAGCTGTTCCAGCGTGGCGGCACGGTCGTCGGGGTGCAGAAGCTCCCCCAGCGGGCGCGAGCAGAGCTCCTCCTCACTCCAGCCCAGCACCTCGGTCCAGCGGCCCGCCAGCCTGTCGAGTCGGAAGTCGACGCCGACCGTGGCCATCAGCTCGCGGCTCTGCTCGGCGCCGGCGGCGGCGTGGCCGAGGTCGGCCTCCAGCTGTTTGCGCAGGGAGATGTCGTTGGCGTGGACGATGTAGTGGCTGGGGGCGCCATCCTCGTCGCGGTCGAGCGTGACCGAGATCAGCACCCAGACGGCGCTGCCGTCGCGGTGCAGGTAGCGCTTTTCGAGCTGGTAGTCGTCGGCATCGCCGGCCAGCAGCCGCTCGTCGCCCTCGAGGTTGGCGACGAGGTCGTCGGGATGGGTGATCGCGGCGAAGCTGAGCTCGCGCAGCTCCTCCTCGCCGTAGCCGAGCAGCTCGCAGAAGGCCGGGTTGGCGCGCAGCCAGCGGCCGTCGAGCCCGCACAGAGCCATCCCCACCGCGGTCTTGGCGAAGGCGGTCTCGAAGCGACGCTCGGCGGCCCGCGTTTGCCGCTCCAGGGCCCGCCGCTCGGTCAGGTCCGTGAACCAGCAGATCCGGTACAGGAGATTGTCCTCGTCGTCGGTGGCGGCCATCACCTCGGTCCCGGCCCGGAAGACGCTGCCGTCGAGGCGGACGTGGTCGCCCTCGAGCGCGAGGAAGCCGGTTTCGTCGAGCTTGGCGGCCAGCCGCGGCAGCATCGCCACGCCCTCTGGGGTCAGGGAGTCGTCGATCGGTTTGCCGACGAAGTCGCCCGGGTCGCCGCCGTGCATCGCCGCGAAGGCGGGATTGACGGCGACGACGTTGCGTGTCGCGGGGTCGATGATCGCGATCCCGCGGGTGGTCTTGTCGAAGCTGAGCGACCACAGTTCGCGCAGCTTCTCGGGGTCGACGCCCGGGGCGTGTTTGGCGGAGGTCATCGTCGCTCGTCAGGGCATGTGCCGGGTCGCTGGACGCGCGTTCGAACCCGCGTGTTTCCGACCTGTGGATCGAGTATCCATCAGGGCGTGGACGTATCGACGGTCCTCGTCATCGAGGACGACTCCGACATTCGCGGGCTGGTCGCCACGCTCGCGCTGCGGGCCGGGATGGATCCGCTGGAAGCGGCCGACGGCCGGGCGGGGATCCGCCTCTTCTTCGAGCGTCGGCCGCACCTGGTCGTGCTCGACCTGGGCCTGCCCGAACTCGACGGGTGGCAGGTGCTGGAGCGCATCCGCGAGCTCAGCGAGGTGCCGATCCTGGTCCTCACCGCCGCCGACAGCAGTGCCCAGAAGGTGCGCGGCCTCGACCGCGGCGCCGACGACTACGTGACCAAGCCGTTTGACCCCGAGGAGCTGATCGCCAGGTGCCGGGCGCTGCTGCGCCGGTCCGAGAGCGGCCGCGAGGAGCGCGAGGTCCTCAGCGACGACCTGATCACGCTCGACGAGGGCCAGCGCCGCGTGCAGGCGGGCGGCGCCGAGATCGCCCTGACGCCGACCGAATTCAGACTGCTGGCGACGCTGATGCGAAACCGTGACCAGGTCCTCACCCAGGCGCAGTTGTTGGAGGCGGTTTGGGGCAACGGCGGCGGCGACCCAAAGCAGGTGCGGCTCTACGTCAGCTACCTGCGGCGCAAGCTGCGCGACGCGGGCGGGGTCGAGCCGATCGAGACCGTGCGCGGCTTCGGCTATCGCTTCCGGCCCGCAATTCTGCGCCCATAGTCCACGGTTTGCACTAGTACGGATGGCCATATAGGTGGCCCCCCGCTAATTCATTCACTTTTCAGGCAATTCGCATGCGTACCTCCTGCGGGGCGTTCCGATCGATACGCGCGGCTCCGACAGCCGCGTAATTCGAGCGAACTCTCCACAGGAGGTAAGCAGTGAACACTCGTACCAAGGTCTTGCTGACCGTGCTCTGCGTGGGCGCCCTCGGCAGCCTCGCGGCGTTCGGGGTCTTCGGCGCCTTCAGCGCCACCACGACCAGCGCCGGCAACCAGATCGCCGCCGGGACCGTCGTCATCGGCGACAACGACGCCGGCGCGGCGCTCTACTCGGTGACCGCGGCCAAACCGGGAGACACCGTCTCCAAATGCATCAAAGTCACCTACACCGGCAGCCTCGACGCCGAAGTCCACATCTACACCCCCAGCTCGATCGGCACGCTCGGCCAGTACGTCGACCTGACGATCACCCCGGGCACCCAGGCCAGTCCCAGCTTTCCCAGCTGCACCGGCTTCGTCGCCGACGCCGGCGGCCCGCTCTACAGCGGCACCCTGCAGGCCTTCGGCAGCGGCAAAAGCAGCTGGGCCAGCGGAGTCGTCGACAACCCCGGAACGAGCGCGACCAAATGGGTCACCAACGACTCGGTCGTCTACCAGGTCACCGCGACCCTCTCGGCCAGCGCCCCCGACGTGGCCCAGGGCCTGACCACCGGTGCCCACACGTTCACCTGGGAGGCCCGCAACCTCTAGCGGAGAGTCGGTGGAGCGACGCTCGTGACCCATTCGGACCTGAGAGACAGATACACCCGCATCGTTGCGGCGGCGATCGGCGCTTGCCTGGTGGTGGCGCTGATCGCCGTCTCTCGTCCGGAGGGTGGGCAGGGCGGGGTGATGCCCGCCTCGCTGCGCGTCATGGCGCTCCAGGACGGTGCCGTGGCGGCGACGCCGGCGGCGCCGAAGGCGTTCCTGCAGGCGTCGCTGCGGCCGGGCGGGGATGCCCGCGGCCACGTCGTCCTGCACAACCAGACCGGCAAGCCACTGGCGGTCGGCCTGCGTGCCCAACCCTCCTCGACCGCGCTCGACGGGATCGTCTCGGTGCGGCTGAGCGCCGGCGGGCAGGTGCTGGCTGACACGACCCTGCAGGCGCTGCGGCAGGGCAGCGACGACAAGGTCCGGCTCGCCCCGGGCGAGGCGGCGCGGGTCAACGCCACCGTCACGTTCGCGGCCGACGTCGAGAGCGGCTACGAGGGCCGCGACGTCGCCGTCGAGCTGGTGCCGGTCTACCCGAACTGATGACGCCGCCCCCGGAAACCTCGCTGCCGCGCCGGCTCTGGATCTTCGTCCTCTGGCTCGGGCTCGGCATCCTCTTCGCGGCGCTGCTGGCCGCCGCGGCGCCGCTGGCGATCGGCGACCGCTCGTTCACGATGCGCTCCGGCTCGATGTCGCCTGCGATCGACACCGGCGACGTCGTCGTCACCGAGCCGATCGCGCCGCGGGATGCGCGGGTCGGCGACATCGTCACCTTCCGCGACCCCGAAGGCAGCGGCAAACTCTTCTCGCACCGCGTGCAGTCGGTGCGCCCGGCGGCCGACGTCGTCGCCTTCGTCACCCGCGGCGACGCCAACACCGCCACCGAGCACTGGAACGTGCCGGCCGACGGCAGCGTCGGCAAGGTCGTCTACACGGTCCCGAAGATCGGCTACGCGCTGGTCTGGACCGGCACCGTCCCGGCCCGGATCGCGCTGATCGTGATCCCGGCGCTGCTGCTCTGCGCGACCGGATTGGCGCGGATCTGGCGCGGCGAGCCGAAGGTCGAGGTCGGCGGTGAGTAGGCGCGGGGGAGCCTTCTCGGTCACCGCCCTGGCGCTTGCCGTCGGGCTCGCCTCGGCGCTCGCGGCCGGGCCGGTCTGGGGCGCCTTCAGCTCCAAAGCCGCGGTCACCGGCTCGAGCTCGATCACCGCGGCTGCCGACTTCCGCGCCCCGGAAGCGACCGCCACGGTGATCGCCAAGACGACCGGCGGCCGCGGCGGCTACATCAAGAAAAGCGGCACCTACTACATCTACGCCAACGTCACCGACAGCGGCAGCCCCGCCTCCGGCGTCTCCACCGTCAAAGCCAACGTCGGCACGATCACCTCCGGCCAGACCGCGGTGACCCTGAGCGTCGGCACCTTCACGGTCGACGGCGTCTCCTACAACCGCCGCAGCGCTTCGCTCACCGCCGGCTCGGGGATCGTCGCCGGCCTGCTCGGCTACTCGCTGACGCTGACCGACGTCGCCGGCAACTCGCAGACCGAAAGCGGCTTCTCGGTCACCGTCGACAACACCGTCCCGGCCGCGGCAGACATCCAGACCGCGAACGGCGGCGCGATCGCCGGCCGCGCCGACATCGGCGACAAAATCACCTTCACCTACAGCGAGGAACCCGACCCCAACTCGATCCTCGCCGGCTGGAGCGGCGCCGCGACCAACGTCGTCGTCCGCCTCAACCAGGTCACCGCCAACGACACCGTCACGATCTACAACTCGACCAACGCGACGCTGCTGCCGCTCGGCACGATCAACCTCGGCCGCACCGACTACACCACCGCCAACCGCACCTTCGGTGCCACCGGCACCGCCTCGACGATGGAACTGAGCGGCAACCAGGTCTTCGTCACCCTCGGCACCCAGTCGGGCGCGGCGACCACCGCGGCGGCGACCGGGTCGATGATCTGGACGCCCTCGGCGACCGTCACCGACCCCGCCGGCAACGCCACCTCGACCACGACCAAAACCGAGTCGGGCGCGGCCGACAAAGAGTTCTGATGGTTGCGGGCTGATGGGGTCGCGCTGATGACGGCCGGAGCAAAGCGGACGCTGGGCGCCTGGGCGCTGCTGGCGCTGGGCGCGTGCGCCCTGGCGCTGGCCTTCTCCGGCCTCGGCCGCGCGGCGACCCCGGCCCTCACCTCGGCGGCCAGCGGCGCCCTGCGGATCGCCGGCTCCGACGCCGACCGGGCGATCCTGCGGGCCGCCAACCTCGCCCCCGGCGACGAGGTCCGCGGCGCGGCCGAGATCCGCAACGCGAGCGAGGATCCGGCGGCGCTCTCGCTCTCGGCGCTGGGCCTGCGCGACGTCGCCGGGCCGGGCGGCGGCCTGCTCTCGACGAAGCTGCGATTGACCGTCCGGGACGCCACCTCCGGCGCCGACGCGATCGTCTACTCGGGTCCGTTCGCGGGGCTGGGGACGATCCGGGCCGGCGCCCTGGCGGCGGGCGAGCGCCGGCGCTACGAGTTCACCGCGACCTTGCCCGGGGCCGGCCCTGCCGCCCTCGACGACTCCTTCGCCGGCTCGTCGACCGGGATCGACTACCGCTGGACGCTGACCGGGGGCGCGCTCGCCCGCTGCGCGACCGGGCTCGGCGGCGACTCCGGCGCCAACCGGATCTTCGGCACCGTCGGCGGCGACCGCGTCCGCACCGGCGCCGGCCACGACTGGATCTACGGCGGCGAGGGTCGCGACTGCATCGACCCGGGCCGCGGCCGCGACCGCGTCTTCGCCGGCCCCGGCGACGACGTCATCGACGCCCGTGACGGCGCCGCCGACACGATCGGCTGCAGCGCCGGCACCGACGTCGTCACCGTCGACCGCCTCGACGTCACCCGCCATTGCGAGACGGTGCGCTAGTCGGGAGCCGTCATCCGTCCGTCGCCTCGGCGGACGGCGGCAGAGTCAATGCGCCAGCAGCCCCGCCACGGCCGCCGCGACCCGGTGGCCGCGCTCGGTCAGCTCGTACTCGGTGTGGGGGGGACGGCCGGCGACCAGTCGCCGCTCGACGATCCCCGCCGCCTCCAGCTGCTCGAGCCGCTCGGAGAGGGTGGTGGGGGAGACGCCGGGCAGCGACTGGCGGAACTCGTTGAAGCGGGCGGCGCCGGACGAGCAGGCGTAGATCGTCGCCATCGTCCAGCGCCGCTCGAGCAGACCGGCGGCGGCGCGCATCTCCGGCGGCACCGGCTGGCAGTTGCGACATCGCGGCGTCACTAGGACACCGCCGCGACGTCCGCTCCGCTCTCGACCGGCTCCAACGCCAGCCCCAGCACCTCGTCGATGCTCATCACCGGGTGGAAGGTCATCTGCTCGCGCACCTCCTCGGGGACCTCGTCGAGGTCGCCGCGGTTGCGCTCGGGCAGGATCACCTCGGTCAGCCCGGCCGCGTGGGCCGCCAGCACCTTCTGCTTGAGGCCGCCGATCGGCAGTACCCGGCCCTGCAGGGTGACCTCGCCGGTCATCCCGACCGTGTGCTTGACCGGGCGCCCGCTGAGCAGGCTGACCAGGGCCGTGGTCATCGCCGTGCCGGCGCTGGGACCGTCCTTGGGGATCGCCCCGGCCGGCACGTGCAGGTGGAACTCGCGCTGGAAGCGGTCCGGCTCGATGCCGAGCTCCTCGGCGTGGCTGCGCGCGTAGGAGAGGGCGATCCGCGCCGACTCCTTCATCACGTCGCCGAGCTGGCCGGTCAGGACCAGGCCCTTGTCGCCCTCCATCGCGGTCGCCTCGATGAAGAGGACGTCGCCGCCGGTGCCGGTCACCGCCAGGCCGGTGGAGACGCCCGGGATCGCCGTGCGCTCGACCGACTCCTGGAAGAAGCGCTGGCGCCCCAGAGACTCGCGCAGCGCCGCGGTGTCGAGCACGACGGTGCCCTCGGCCTCGCCGGAGGCGATCTTCGTCGCCGCCCCGCGCAGCAGCTTGCCGATCTCGCGCTCGAGCTGGCGCACGCCGGCCTCCCGCGTGTACTCGGCGATCAGCGCCCGCAGGACCTCGTCGCCGACCTCGACCTCCTCCGGCCGCAGCCCGTTGCGCTTGAGCTGGCGCGGCAGCAGGTAGCCCTTGGCGATCGACAGCTTCTCCTCGGTCGTGTAGCCGTCGAAGGCGATGATCTCCATCCGGTCCAGCAACGGCGCCGGGATCGGGTCGACCAGGTTCGCGGTGGCGATGAAGACGACCTCGGAGAGGTCGATCTCGACGTCGAGGTAGTGGTCGCGGAAGGTGTCGTTCTGGGCCGGGTCCAGCACCTCAAGCAGGGCCGCGCTGGGGTCGCCGCGCCAGTCGGCGCCGACCTTGTCGACCTCGTCGAAGAGGATCACCGGGTTCATCGTCTCGGCGTCGCGCAGGGCGCGGACGATCCGCCCCGGCAGGGCGCCGATGTAGGTGCGGCGGTGGCCGCGGATCTCGGCCTCGTCGTGCAGGCCGCCCAAGCTGATGCGGACGAACTCGCGCCCGAGACTGCGGGCGATCGACTCTCCGATCGAGGTCTTGCCGGTGCCCGGGGGGCCGACCAGGGTGAGGATCGTTCCGTTGGCGCGGCCGTCGTCCTCGACCCCGCGCTCGGAGCGCAGCTTGCGCACGGCGACGAACTCGGTGATCCGCCGCTTCACGTCGTCGAGGCCGGCGTGGTCGGCGTCGAGCACCTCGCGGGTGTGGACCGGGTCCAGCCGCTCCTCCGAGCGCTTGCTCCACGGCACCGCGATCAGCCAGTCGAGGTAGCTGCGGATCATCGAGGACTCGGGCGAGGACTCGCCCTGGCGCTCGAGCCGGCGCAGCTCCTTCTCGGCCTGCTCGGCGACGGCCTCGGGCATCCCGGCCTCCTCGATCTTCGCCTCGTACTCGGCGATCAGGTCGGTCTCGTCCTCGCCCAGCTCCTTGCGGATCGACTCCATCTGTTTGCGCAGGAAGTACTCGCGCTGCTGCTTCTGGGCGCCGGACTCGACGTCGTCGCGGATCTTGCTGCGGACCTGCAGCTCGGCCAGGCGCTCGCGCTGCAGCTCGACCGCGATCTCCAGCCGCTGGGTCACGTCGACCGCCTCCAGCAGCCGCGTCTTGCCCTCGAAGTTGATGTCCGGCGAGAGGCCGGAGGTGTCGGCCAGGGCGCCGGGCTCGTCGACCGAGCGCAGGAAGGCGGCGATGCGGCCGTCGTCGCCGCGCAGCTCGAGGATCTCCTCGACGATCGCCCGGTACTCGCGGGCGAGCTCGACCGTGTGCTCGTCGTCGGGGTGCCCGTCACGGATCTCCTGCACCTCGACGCGCAGCACGTCGGCGTCGCTCTCGTCGGCGACGGCGGCGCCGGCCAGCCCGCGGTGCAGCCCGACCACGGTGGCGACCGGCCCGCCGCGGCGCGAGCGCCCGTGCTCGATCACCTCGGCGACCACGCCGACGCGGCCGTACTCGCCGTCGCGGCGGGGAATCAGGAAGACGCGCTCCTCGTCGCCGACGTCGATCGGCAGGGTCGCGGTCACGGTTGGGAAGACGATTGCCTCGTCAAGCGGAATCAGGCGAAAGGTCATCAGACAGTCCACTTTCTGTAGTTAGTCCTCTAAGAGGATAGCGCGACCCCTGCGCCGGCTCAAACACCGCGCTGTCGGGAGTCGGTACGGTTCGCGGCATGGACGACCAACGCGCAGGCGAGTTGCTCAGCAACGAGAGAAAGCAGATCGAAGAGGCCATCACGGCCGCCCAGCGGGGCGGGCCCGAAGAGGGGGACGAGCGGCGCGAGCCGGGCGACTTCAACTCCGAGGGCCTCTACCAGGACGAGTTCGACGCCGGCCAGATCGCCGATCTCAAAGACCGACTGGCCGCGGTCGAGCGCGCCGAGGAGCGCCTCGCCGCCGGCAAGTACGGGCTCTCGATCCGCAGCGGGGAGCCGATCCCCGACGAGCGTCTGGAGGCGTTCCCGACCGCCGAGCTGACGGTCGAAGAGGCCGAGCACGGCCCGCGCGCCTAGCGTCGCGATGGGCAAGGTCAAAGCCCAGATCTCGGTCTCGCTCGACGGCTACATGGCCGGGCCCAACCAGAGCGAGGAGCATCCGCTCGGCGAAGGCGGGATGGCGCTGCACCAGTGGGTCTTCAAGCTCGCCTCCTGGCAGCAGGCGCACGGCCGCGAGGCGGGAGAGGGTGACGAGAACCCCAGCAACGCGGTGCTCTCGGCGGCCCAGGAAAACGTCGGCGCCGTGGTGATGGGCCGCAACATGTTCGGCCCCGTACGCGGTCCCTGGGGCGCTTCGGACTGGCGTGGCTGGTGGGGCGAGGAGCCGCCCTTCCACGTCCCCGTCTTCGTCCTCACCCACCACCAGCGCGAGCCGCTGGAGATGGACGGCGGCACCAGCTTCCACTTCGTCACCGAGGGGATCGAGAGCGCGGTCGCGCAGGCCAAGCAGGTGGCCGGCGAGAAGGACGTCTCCGTCGGCGGCGGCGCCTCGACCCTGCGGCAGTGCCTCGCCGCCGGGCTGCTCGACGAGCTGCTGGTCAACCAGGCGCCGGTCCTGCTCGGCGGCGGCGAGCGCTTGCTGGACGGGCTCGAGCCCACGGCGACCGGGATCGAGCTGGTTGAGGTCGTCGAGGGCCCCGAAGCGGTCCACCTCCGCTACGCGTTCGGCTCCTGACGGGCTCCTAGCCGCGGCTAGGGGAGCCGGTAGACGAGGAGTGCATTCACCACCCTCACGAATGGGACATGCACTCCTCGATCACGGCTATCCGAGCAGCTTGGCCTTCTGGGCCGCGAACTCCTCCTCGGTGAGGATGCCCTGTGCTTTCAGCTCGCCCAGCTCCTTCAGCTGGTCGATCATCGACTCGCCGCCGGCCGCCGGCGCGGCAGCGGGAGCGGCCTGTGGGGGCGGAGCTTGCTGAGCCTGCTGCTGCTGGTACTGCTGCTCTTCCTGCTGTGCCCACTTCGCTTCCTGGCGATGGTGGACGCGACCGCCGACGGCGGATGCGGTGCCGGCGATGACGGCGGTGCGAGCCACGCCTCTGAGTAGTCCTGGCATCGGTCTCTCCTTCTCTACGCGGTTGCCTCGGCCGCGTCGAGCGCGGCGAGGAAGTCTTCGGCGGGAATGCGGCCGCTGGCGACGAGGGCGCCGCCAGAGCGGCGCACGGCGCTGGCGAACGGGGCCGCCCACGTGTTCTCGTAGACGTGCAGCGCCGCCGAGGTGCCGGGCTGGAGGACCTCGC
>JBFXEM010000035.1:0-9950 GCA_050180135.1 Solirubrobacterales bacterium
GACCGCGGCTGTCGTGGCGATTCCAAGCAACGCCCACTACATCGCTTCCAAGCACGGGGTGCTGGGACTGACCAAGGCGCTGGCGGTCGAGTTCGCGCGGTACAGGATCAACGTCAACGCCATCTGCCCGGGCTCGATCGACACGCCGATGATCGAAGGCCTCGTCGCCAACTGCGAGGAGTGGATCTCCGGCCTCGGCAACATCGCGGGTCCCTGGAACCTCTTCCCGCACGCGGAGGGTGAAGCGATGATGGCTCCAGAGGAGATCAGCCAGGCCGTGCTCTGGCTTTCCTCGGACGGGGCCGCCTTCGTCACCGGGGCGACGATCGCGGTCGACGCCGGCTTCACCGTCAAGTAGAGCCCGCGCCGATTCGGCACTCGATCTCCGCGCCTGCCGCTCGCTGTAATCTCCAATAGAATCGCGCGGCGAGAAGGTCCGCGAGTAGCATCTCCAGGAGGGCCACAGCGCAAATCGCAGCTCGGGAACGCTGTGGGGAAGCTCTGAAGGTGCAAGAGTCCCACGCACTGAAAGTCGGTTACGGAGGGAAAAAATAGGTGGATCTGGGCCTCGAAGGGCGAGTTGCCGCGGTAACCGGCGCTAGCAGTGGGATCGGGCGCGCGACCGCGCTTCAGTTGTGCGCAGAAGGCTCGAGCGTTCTGCTCATTGGCCGACATGAAGGACGCTTGAAAGAAGCCGCTGAGGTCGCCGAAGGTTTGGGGTCTGGCTCAGGTGCCGGCGTCGCGACCCTCGCCCTGGATGTCACGGTAAGCACCGCAGGAGAGCAAATAATGGCTGCCGCGGAGGCTAGGTTCGGCGCCCTAGATGTCCTCGTCAATAGTGCAGGGTCGGCAAAGTGGCGAGACCTTCAGGACGTCCCGGATGCAGATTGGCGGGCTCAATACGAGCTGAGCGTGATGGCACCGATGAGAGCGATGCGCGCAGCTGCTCCAAAAATGGCGGATCGAGGTTGGGGAAGGATCGTCAATGTTTGTTCGATTGCCGCCAAGCAGCCTGTCTCCGCAATGCCGGACTACACCGTTGCCAAGGCTGCGGAGCTGGCCCTAACGAAGCTGTTCGCGAATCGCTACGCCGAGGCTGGGGTGCTGGTCAACGCAATATGCCCCGGCAGTGTCGAATCTGAGATGTGGCTGAAACCCGGAGGACTGCTCGATCAATCCCAACAGCTCGCGCGGTTCAAGAGCCGCGAGGAAGCGCTGGCGGATGCGAAGTCGAGGCGCCCTATCGCGCGCTTTGCCGACCCTGACGAGATTGCCGCTGTGATCACGTTCCTCTGTTCCAACCAGGCCTCGTACGTCAGCGGAGTGGCTTGGTCGGTAGACGGTGGCGCCGTCCCGATAGCCATGTGATTTGGTAAGGACTCCAGCATTGCCTGGAAATTCTTGAACGCGCGGGTTACGAAAGCATAGAATGGCTGGAAGAATTTAGATGAAGAGCACGAGCAAAATGAAAGCCAGCGGGGGGGCAGATAAACAGGGGCCCGACCGCCGCCCGTCAAGAGGCTCCAGTCGAAATGGCCTCTCGACCGCTGAGCTCCTGAAAAAGGAAGCGGCTCGTCTCTTTTCCACGAAAAGCTACGGAGACACGACCACCCGGGAGATAGCCGATTCCATCGGCATCAACAAGGCCTCGCTCTATCACCACATGGAGACGAAGGAAGAACTCCTCGTTGATCTCTGCTTGGAGGCCGTCACAAACATCTATCAAGACACCCGGGCCGCGGTGGAAGCAACGACCGAGCCCCTTCCGCGCTTAAAAGCGCTGATTGGTGCTCACCTGAGCTCTCAATTCCGTGATCACGACATTCACATGACCATGCTCTTCGAGCTCAGGGTTCTTCCGCCCAAGGTTCAGCGAAGGATCATTCGCCATCGCGACAAGTACGAGAGCTTCGTGCGAAGCGTGCTTGACGAGGCAGTCGAGGCGGGTGTTCTCCGAACCGATATCGATTCGCGGTACCTGGCGCTCTCTCTCCTGGACCTGCTGAACTGGTCACAGATGTGGTTTCACCCCGCCTCGACTCTCACCGCCGATGAGTTGGGAGACCTCTTCTATACGCTTTTCATCGAGGGTGCCGGCAAGGCAGATTGAAGTACGCGGCAACCTGTGCCGCTGCCGCGTGGGAGTTGCCGGTTATCACCGCTTTGACAACAGGGCTCGGAAGTTGCGCGCCCGCGTTGTTCCGACCCAGAGGCCGGCGCCGTAGGAGATGTTGTCGGCCGTCCGCAATTCGGCGCGGGGAAGCAGGCCTTGAGGTTGGGCGTCAGGGCGGGACGAGCAGCCGAGATCGATCGCGACGGCGGCCAGAGCCGGACCAGGTTTGACGGAGATGATCCACCCCCGTCTTGACGGAGTCCGGTTTCTAGAGTCCTTCGGCCCCAAGGAGGATTCAGATGCCCCACCGCTACCCAGCAGAGGTTCGTTTCCGGTCAAGGACCATCGCGGTTTGGCGGGAGGCCGCACAGCGGGGCTCCGGACCGTTCACGGCCTTGATCGCGCTCTTTCCCTCAGCTCAATCTTGTGGCGCGCGGTCCCACATGTGAGAATGCCGCGGCCTTGAGTCAGCGCGCCGCAATACTCGCCTTTGCCGCTGCGCTGCTGCTCGCTACGGCCCTGCCCGCGGTCGCCTCGGCTTCGCTTCGGTTCGTCTCTCCCCACACCGACCAGTTCTTCGGCCAGCGCTCGGTCGCGGTCGTCGTCCGCGGTGGGGAGGGCGAGGAGGGAATGCGGGCGCGACTGAACGGCAGGGACGTGAGCGCTGCCTTCAAGCGGGTCGCTCCCGGCAGGTGGCTCGCGCAACTGGGCGGGGGGAGTCTGCGTTCTGGCGCCAACAACCTCAGCGTCTCGGTGCGAGGCAAGGGCGGGCATCGCGAGTACCGCTCGCAACGGTTCGTGGTCGGCAAGCGCCGCCACGACTTCCTCACGGTCGTCGCTCCGCGGCGAACCTCGGGCAGCGTTGGCTGGACCGTGCGGACCCGGCGCCGCGCCGACCTGCTGCTGCGAGCGACCCTCGACGGCAAGGGAATCAGCTACCTGCTCGACCCCGGCGCGAGTGGCCGCCAGCGGCTGCGGCTTGGCGCCGACGACGGCCTTCACTTCGGCAGCAACGTGCTGCGGGTTGTGGCCGCGCGGCGGGACGGCAGCTTCGACGTCGAACGCCGGACGATCTTCGTCCCCCGCAGCGGCCCGCTGGTCGGCGCCGGGCCCGACCGCCGCGCCGCCGGACGCAATCGCGTCCGTCTCGACGGCACCAGCTCGCGTGCGACCCAGCCCGGCGCGACCCTCAGCTATCGCTGGCGGGTCGTCGACCGGCCGCGCGGGTCGAAGGCGAGGCCGCGTCGGGCTGGGACGGCGCGGGCGGCGTTTCGCCCCGACGCGCTCGGCGGGTACCGGCTGCGGCTGACCGTCAGCGAACACCGGCGCGACGGCAGCGTCCGCAGCGGCAGCGACATCCTCAACCTCGTCGACGTGCTCAACGCGAAGCCGATCGGGGTGCCGATCCAGACCATGGTCTTCAACGGCGGCAACCAGGAATCGAACGTCGACACCGGCATCCGGGTCGGCGGCGAAACGTTCTGGCTGGGAATTCCGCAGGGCAACGACGTCCAGGTTCTCTTCCTCGATCGCTCGACGCTGAAGGTCGTCTACAACGCCTCCTTCCCGGGCACCAAGGCGCAGGCCGAAGCGGTCGCCGAAAAGGTGAAGGAATACGGCAGCCGCGTCCTCGTCGTGATGTCCAATCCGGAACTGCTTCCGAACATGGAAGTCCAGCGCCAGTGGATGGCGGTGATCCGGTCGCTCGGCGCCTCGACCAAGTGGCTCGAAGCCGACAACGAAGACCCGGCGATCCCCGGCGGCTGGACGGTGGTCGGCATCCCCGCCAGCAAGAACGGCGCCTGGGTCGGCGAGGGCAGCAACCCCAACGTCCACGGCGTCGCCCAGTTGCGCGGGGCGCTGAGCGGTTACCTGCAGCTCGAAGGGCACGGGAACTACACCTACGTCCCGCGCGTCCGCGCAGGCTTCGACACCTCCGCTCCGGGATCGGCGGCGCTGCGCAACGCGATCGCGATCGGCGCCGCCAAGTACGAATCGACGCCGCTGGCCGGATGCGGCAGCGGCGGCTTCCAGGTCGAGGTCGTGCTGGCCGAAACGTTGGCGCCGGTCGACGGGCAGACCTTCACCACCAACGGCTGCGGCAGCAGCGCGGACACCGCCGCCCAGCAGCAGATGGCCTCCTACCTCAACGGCATCCAGCTCGTGCCCGCCGGCCTTACCGAAGGCAAGAAGCTGGTCTTCGTGCAGAGCATCGGCGAGCCTCGCGACGAAGCCGCCACGGGCTGGAACGAACTGACCAGCGCGCTGGAACGGCTCGGCGCCACCGGCTCGGTTTTCGCCGCCGACAAGGGCAGCTACGCGCTGGTCGGCAACGTCGGCATCTCCGCGTTCCCACTGGTCGAGGGCAGCTCGACCCTGACCGGCAACCCCGCGCGCGCCACCGGCATCCTGCGCCAGGAACGGCGCGGCAGCTTCGTCCCCAGCCTCTCCGGCAACTCCGGCGAACCCAACTTCAAGCTCTCGCTGCTCGCCTACCAGCCGGCGCAGGCGTGGCCGCTCTCGGAAGGCAAGGAAGCCAAGGCGGCGCTCGCCTACGCCTCCGAGTACCTGAAGCTGCCGAGACCGACCGCCGGCTCGGCCTGCTACGTGGTCTCGCCCCCCGACGTTCGCTCCGAGTACTGCGACAGCAACCTCCGCACCTCCTGGGCCGGATACGCCACGTCGATCGAAAGAGCGCCCTACGTCTCCGGCAAGGGGTTCAGTGAAGAACTCTGGAAGGAAGTGCGGAACGAGCTCAAATTCGAGTTCAACACGGTGCAGCAGGTTTGGGCGATGACCCGCGCGCTCCAGGGCGTCTTCGGCGCCAGCGAAGTCGGCCAGCAGGTCGAACTGAACGCACTGGCGAGCACGATCGAACGGGCGATCAACCCGCCGAAATACAGCCGCTCGACCAGCTCTTGGTTCTACATCGTCAGTGGGATCGCCAACCTCGCCTCGTTCTTCACCGCCGGCAACGAAGACCTGGCGTCCGGGCTCGGCATCTTCTCCGGCGCGATCTGGATCGGCGAGGAATCGATCGAGGGGATCGGCGGCTCGCCGCAGCTGGAAAAGTTCGAAATCAAGGCGGAAGAAGTCGCGGTCGAACTGGCGAAGAAATACAGGGCGGCCTCCGGCGCGCTAAACCGCGTCGCGGCGCTGATCGTCTCCGACTACGGCAAGCTGAAGGGGTTCTCAGAAGAACCGGAATTCGGCTTCAACACGACCAGCATCGAAACCCTCAGCGACCGGGTCGAAGTCGCGGGCAAGCAGTTCGTCTACCAGTCGCTGCTGCCGACCGCCTACTGGGCGGTGGACCTGGCGGCCGGCGAACGCAACAACCCCGTGCCCGCGGAAGCAAAGGAATACGAATGCGAGTACGACGAGGCGGGCCCCAGCGGCCCGGTCCGGGGCGTCTACAACCCCTACCACCCGGTCGCCGGCGCTCAGTTCTTCTCCGCCGCCCCGAAGCGCTCGCTCAGCGTGCTCTCGAAGGCCGGTGCGCCGCTGCCAAGCGACGGCGGCGAAGAGGAGGAACCGCTGACCCCGCCGCAGTCGGTGATGGAACCGCTGTTCAGGTCCTTCGACGAAAAAGGGCTGGAAATGTTCAAGCCCTGGTTCTGGCGCAGCGCTTTCGAATACCCGGGCGGCCCGGAAGTCAAGACCGTCACCTGCTGAGCTGGGGCAACACCCCACGGAACCCGAAGGTCACAGGTTCCAATCCCGTCGGGCGCGTCTCCTCGGCGCCAGTAAGTTCTAAAGCAACTTAGATTTCTGTTAGCTTATGCGCCGCTGAGAGGGATGTAGGGGATCCGGGATCCCGCGGGTGCGAGAGAGGAGCGATGGATGGGCGTGGTGGTGGCGTGGCGAGTCTTGAGATGGGGTCCGGGTGAGTGAGCCGAACGGGTTGACCACGGGAGGGACGGAGGCGTTCGTAGGGGTCGATGTTGGCGGGACCCACACGGACGTGCAGGTGATCGCGGGATCGCGCGAAGCGCGCGGGAAGGCGTTGACGACCTACGACGACTTCAGCCGTGGCGTGCTGGGCGCGGTCGAGGTCGCGGCGGCCAACCTGGACATGTCCGTTCGTGACTTGCTCGGGTCGACGCAACTGCTCGTCAACGCGACGACCGTGGTGACCAACGCGATCGCCCAGTTCAAAGGGGCGAAGGTCGGGGTCCTCGTCACCAAAGGCTTCCGCGACGAGTTCCGATTCGGGGGCGGTCCACGTGAGCGGACCGTCGACGATCAGCTTCAGACCAACGTGCCCGACCTGATCGACCGCGGCGACGTCCTCGAGGTCGGCGAGCGCGTCGACTTCGCCGGCGAAGAGCTGGTGGCGCTGGCCGAGGACGAGGTCCTCGAGGCGGCCAGGGCTCTCGTCGAGCGCGGCGTCAGCGCGATCGCGGTTTGCTTCCTGCACAGCTACGGCAATCCGCGCCACGAGGAGCGGGCGGCCGAGCTGGTCGAAAGGGAGTTCCCCGAGATCTTCGTCACCCCATCGCACCGGGTGAGCTCGGTTCGCGGCGAGTACCAGCGCTGGATCACGGCGGTCCTCAACTGCTACGTGCACGAAGACGCCAAGCGCTTCCTCAACGCGCTGGGGACCAAACTCAAGGAGGCAGGGCTGAAGGGCGGCGTTTCCTTCTTCCAGGGCCTCGGCGGCGGCATCAGCCAGGAGGGCGCCGAAGCGCTGCCGCTGAAACTGCTCGGTGCCGGGCCCGCGGGCGGAGCGACGGGTGCCAACGAGCTCGCCAAGCGCCTTGGCCACGACCGGGTCCTGCTGGGCGACATGGGTGGGACCAGCTTCGACACCGGCCTGATCCACGACAACGTGGTCCATATCGAGAAGGACGTGAAAGTGGGCCGGTACGCGACCTCGCTTCCCCTGGTCGATGTGATCTCGGTCGGTGCCGGCGGCGGCAGCATCGCCTGGATCAGCGAGCGCGGCGCGCCACAGGTCGGCCCGCAGAGCGCCGGCTCGACGCCGGGGCCAGCCGCGTACAACAACGGCGGCAAGCTGCCCACGGTCACGGACGCGATGGTCGCGATGGACCTGATCGATCCCGAGAACTATCTCGGCGGCCGGGTCGAACTGCGGCGCGACCTGGCGATCGAGGCGATCCGTGCCGAGTTCGCCGAGCCGATGGGCTGGTCGGTCGAGGAGGCTGCCAACGCGATTCACGACCTCGTCGTGACCAACATGGCGAACGCGGTGCGGGAGGTGAGCGTCGCCCACGGCTACGACCCCCGGGACTTCGTCTTCTACGCCTACGGGGGCACGATGCCCTGGTTCGCGGCCCAGATTGCCGAGACGCTCGGGATCGGCACGGTGCTGATCCCGCACAGCAGCTCGGTCTTCTGCGCCCGGGGTCTGCTCACCTCTGACTTCGTGATTCGCAGCGACCAGACGATCCAAGCGTCGCTGGCGACGGCGGCCGAGGTCGATCGGATCAACGAGGTCGCCCGCACCCTGGTCGATGGCGGCACCACGACGATGGGCGAAGAGGGCTTCGGACCTGACGAGATCGAGACCAGACGGGCGGGCGACTTCCAGTTCGCCGGGCAGGTCCACGCCCTCTCGATGCCGCTGCCCGATCGCGAGCTGACCGCGGACGACGTGCCGGAGTTGCAGCGTCGATTCCACGAGATCTACGAACGGACCTACGGTCGCGGCACCGCCTGGCCGGGGGTGCCGCCGCAGCTGCTCAACCTCTCGGTCACCGTGACCGGGCGTCTGCCGCGTCCCTCGATCGAGGAGCGTGAGTCACAGCCGTCCACGGTCGAGGAGATGATGAAGGGCGAGCGCGAGGTGCACCTGCCGACCGAGGGCCGACGCGAGGTCGTGCCGGTCTTCGCCGAGTCGAAGATCACCCCGGGAAGCTCGCTCGCCGGCCCGGCGCTGGTCGAGGCCGTCGATACCACGTTGTTGGTGCCGCGCGGCGTCACCGTCAGTCGCGACGGGTTGATGAATCTCGTTCTGACCAAGGAGGAGGACGCTTAGATGGCGACGACGGCTTATGACCCGGTCTCAGTCGAGATCCACCGCAAGGCGCTCGAGAACATCACGACCGAGATGGCGATCGCGCTGACCCGGACCTCGGGCTCACCCGTGGTCTACGAGGTCCAAGACTTCGTCACTTCTCTGCTCGACACCAAGGGGGAGCAGCTCAGCATGTCCCCGACGCTGGTCTTCCACGCCGGCTCCTCATTGGTTGGTACCCAGGCGGCGATCACCGCCTCCGAGGATGAAGGCGTCGCGCCAGGGGACGGCTGGATCGTCAACGATCCGTTCGAGTCCGGTGCGATGCACCAGGGTGACGTAGCGATCATCATGCCCCAGTTCTACGAGGGCAAGCACGCCGGCTGGGCCTTCTCGAACGTCCACGTCGCCGACATCGGCGGCATGGGGATCTCCGGGTTCGCCCCCGGCGCCGTCTCGGTCTTCGACGAGGGTCTTCGCTTCGCGCCGACGAAGATCATCACCGACGGGGTGCTCGACCCGAAGTGGGAATCGCTCTTCAAGGGAAACGTGCGGGTCGCCGACCTCGTGCTCAACGACCTCCGCGGCATGATCGCGGCAAACAACGTCGCCCAGCAGAAGCTGACCGAAGTGATCGACCGCTTCGGCCTCGACCGCTTCGTCGAGTACTGCGAGATCAACAAGACGCTGACCGAGGAAGCGTTCCGCGAACGGATCGAGAAGATTCCCGACGGACGCTATGAAGCGGTGGACTGGATCGAGTTCGACGGCCACGGCGACGACATGCTCTACGAGGTTCGCTGCAAGCTCGAGGTCGAGGGCTCCGACATGCGTTTCTCCTACAGCGGCGACGAGCAGGCCAACGCCTTCGTCAACGGGACTCGCGGCGTCGTTCTCGGTTGCCTGATGACGACGATCTTGACGACCCTCGCCTATGGCGACCTGCCGTTCAACGCGGGCATGTGGAGGCCGCTCACGGTCGACATCGGCGATCCCGGCACGGTCGTCAACGCCGAACCTCCGGCCGCGGTCAGCGCCGGCCACTCGACGGCTGGACTGCGGGTGATCCGCGCCGCCCGGATGGTGCTGAACGAGGCCTGCGGCCTCAGCGAGGATCCGGTCATCCGCGGTCGTGTCGCGGGTCTCGCCGCCGACGGCACCGGCCTCTACCCGCTGACCGGGAAAGGCCACGGGGGCGTCCCCACCGTGATCTTCTTCATGGACAACGCGACCGGCAACGGCGGCGGAGCCCAGAGCATCCATGACGGCCAAGACTGCTACGGGGCGACCGTGATGTCCGGCGTCGGCCTCAATAGCGTCGAGACCAACGAGGCGCTGCAGCCGGCCCTATATCTCTGGCGCCGGCTTGTCGCCAACTCCGGGGGGCCCGGTATCTACCGCGGTGGCCAAGGCCTCGAGATCGCCTTCGCGATTCGCGGCACCGAGCACCTGAACGGAGCGATGACCTTGCTTTGCGCCGAGGCTCCCTCGCTCGGCGCCGGCGGCGGTTTCGCCGGCGGCACCGGGTCCTGGGGCCCGACCCACGGCACCAACGTCGAGGGCTGCCTCGAGCGCGGCGAGCTTCCCTTCCGCGATTCGCTGACCGGACGTACGCCGGCGGTGCCGTCGAACACCGGCCGGCTCGCGCTCGATCGAGGCGACGTCCTGCGGGTGACGGGCAACGGAGGCGCGGGAGCGGGCGATCCACTGTTGCGCGACCCCGAGCTCGTTGCCGCCGACGTCCGCGACCGTTACGTGACCGCGAAGAATGCGCTCGCCGCCTATGGCGTGGTCCTCGACGACGCCGGGGCGGTCGACGTGTCCGCCACCGAGAAGCAGCGAGCGGAGATCCGTCGC
>JBFXEM010000036.1:0-9898 GCA_050180135.1 Solirubrobacterales bacterium
CTCCTCGACCATCCGCGCCGGCTCGCCGATGCCGAGGTGCGCGTCGATGTACAGGCCGACGTCCACGGGCTACCCGGTCAGCCCGATCGGTTGCCCCCACGGCGTCAGGTAGCGGGGGGTGCCGGGTAGCAGGTCCTCACGGCGGGCACCGGCGGCCTCGAGGGCGGCGGCGTCGACGGTCGCGGCGTCGAAGACCGGGTGCATGACCGCCGCCGCCTCGGCGTCGAAGACCGGCTCCAGGACCCCGTCGCCGCCGGGAATCATCAACTCCATCGGCTCGAAGTTGAAGTTGGCACAGCGCAGGAACGCGACCCGGATCCGGGTCCCGTGCGGGAACCGCTCGTCGGGCACGCTGCGGTCGGGCTCGGGGGGCTCGCCCTGCTCGGGAATCTCGGTCCAGCGGCCACCCGAGCGCTGCAGCGGCGCATGCCGGTACAGCAGCTCGCAGCCGAGCTCGGCGACGAAGAACTCGATCGCTTCCTCGACATCGGGGACCCGCATCCCCATGTGCGCGGTCCCGCGGTTGGTCGGCATCCCGTGGGTGGGCGGCTCGACCGGCGCCGACTCCTCGCCCTCGCCCCATGTCTCGGGACGACCCGGGTGCCAGAGCAGTGGCCCGCCGGCGCTTTCGTAGGCGATCGGGTGCGGATTGGAGATCAGCTCGACGTCCATGCCCCACGGCGTCGGGAAGTGGATGTAGGTCGCCTCATCGCCGGCTTCGGGACCGAACCGATCGAACACGTCGTTCTCGGTTGCCATCCCCCGTTCGCGCACGGCAGCTACCGCGGCGGCCATGTCGTCGACGTACCAGCAGGGATGGGAGTCGAGTCCCCAGCGCGGCAGCACTGGTTCGCCGTCGGCTCCGTCGAGCTGCTCGAGCACGAGGTCGGGGCCGTTGCGCAGGGTAAGCCGTGCGGTGCGCAGGACCCGGCCTTCCTCGCCGCTCACCGGCTCGCCCCGCTCGGCCAGCTCGTAGCCGAAGATCAGGAAGGTCTCGATCGCCTCGGTGAGCCTCGGGACGAGCATCCCCAGCTCGACGACGCGGCCCGCGCTCACGCGAACATCCCGCCGTCGACGACGATCTCGGCGCCGGTCATGTAGGTCGATTCGGGGCCGAGCAGGTAGGCGACCGCGTTGGCGATGTCCTCGGTGCTGGCGAGCCGGCCGAGCGGGATCTTGGCGAGCGTCTCGGGATCATCCTCGAAGCCCGCGTCGCGGATCATCTGAGTGTCGACCAGACCCGGAAAGATCGAGTTGACGCGGATTCCGCGCGGGGCCAGCTCGACCGCGGCGGCACGCCCCATCCCCCGCAGCGCCCACTTCGCCGCCGAGTACGCGTAGTAGCGGTGGGAGCCGTGCAGCGCCGACCCCGAGCAGATGTTGACGATCGCGCCACCCCCGGCCCGCTCGATCGCCGGCGCCACCGCGCGCATGCCATAGAAAGGCCCCGACTGGTTGACGGCGAGGTGGCTGGCCCAGTTCGCGTCGTCGGTCTCGAGCAGGGTCGCGGGCCGGTTGATGCCGGCGTTGTTGACCAGCGCCGTGATCCGGCCGAAGCGCCGCTCGGTAGCCGCGACGACCTCCTCCCAGGCGGTCGCATCGCTGACGTCGTGGCGGTGGAAGGCGGCGGCGTCGCCGATCGCGCTCGCCACCTCCTCGCCCTCGGCCTCGAGCAGATCGGTGAGCATCACCTCGGCACCGCGCTCGGCGAGCGTGCGCGCGAACGCGGCCCCTTGGCCGCGGGCACCCCCGGTGACGATGACGACCGTGCCGTCCATCGCGCTCATGCGCTCATCGTCCCACGGGCTCCTCGCCGAGTTTGCGATAGCGCTCCCGAAGCTTCGCCTTCAGCACCTTGCCGCTGGCGTTGCGCGGCAGTTCCTCGACCCGGACCGCGTGCTTCGGACACTTGTATTTCGCGAGGTGCTCACGGCAGTGAGCGAACACTTCCTCGTCGCTGAGCTCGGACCCGTCCTCGAGGACCAGCACCGCACAGCCGACCTCGAGGTACTTCGCGTTGGGGACGGCGACGAGCGCAGCGTCGGCGATCGCGGGATGTTGGGTCAGCACCTTCTCGACTTCCGCCGGTGAGATGTTCTCGCCGCCGCTGCGGATCATGTCCTTCTTGCGGCCAGCGAGGAAGAGCAGGCCGTCGCTGACGCGACCGACGTCGCCGGTCCGCATCCAGCCGTCGGGGCTGAAGGTCTCGGCGCTCACCTCGGGCCGGCGCCAGTAGGCGCTGACCGTGCCGAGCCCCCGGACCCGGATCTCCCCCACCTCGTCCTCGGCGAGAACCTCGCCGTCGGCGTCCACGACCTCGACTTCTTTGAGCGGAAACGGGCGGCCGATGCTGTCGGGGTGGCGGGCGCCGTCGGCGCCGTCGAGGCAGGTCGCCTGGGTCGACTCGGTGAGCCCGTAGCCCTGCTTCAGCTCGACCTCGGGAAAGCGCTCACGGACCGCTTCCAGCGCCCAGGTCATGATCGGGTCTCCGCCGGTGAACAGGCAGCGCAGGCTCGGCAGGCGGGCCGCGTCGAGGCCCGGCATCCGCATCAGGTCGTAGAGCATGAAGGGATAGACGAAGAGATCGGTGACCCCCTCGGCGATGGCCACCTCGACCACCCGCTCGATATCGAAGCCGCCGCTGCGCGTCGCGATCGCGCGCCCCTGCCGCAGCAGAGCTGGCATCAGCAGCGCCTCGAACGCGCCGGCGTGGTAGAGCGGCCCGGTCGTCATCGCCACCGTGGTGGCGTCGTAGCGCAGCTCCAGCGCCTGCGCGACGGCGCAGCCGACAGCGGTGTCGTGGGTCCACAGCGCGGCCTTCGGGAAGCCGGTGGTGCCGGAGGTGTACATCAGCATCACCGGGTCCGAGCCGCCCGGGCGCGGAACCGCTGGCTCGGCATCGCTGAGGGCGAAGTCGGCGGCGTCCAGGGCCCACCCCGGAGCCGCACCAGGGTGGCCGCCGAAGAGCAGATACCGGCGAACCCCGAGCCGGCCGCGGATCGTCTCCACGGGGTCGAGGAAGTCGGAGCCCAGGCAGAGCACCGAGGCTTCTGAGTCGGTGAGCGCGAACTCCAGCTCCTCGGCCGCGAGCCGCGTGTTCAGCCGCACGGCGATCGCGCCTATCCGCGCGATCGCGAAGTAGAGGGCGACGTAGTCAACCGAGTTGAAGAGGAGGACGCCGACCCGGTCGCCCTTCTCGACCCCGAGCTCGAGCAGGGCGTTCGCGTAGCGGTTCTGCAGTGCCAGCAGCTCGGCGTAGCTGACCCGCTGATCGCGCTCGAGCGAGAAGGCGACGCGGTCGCGGTCGCCGACCGCGAGCTGGGCGCTCGGCGCCGCGGTGATCCAGCCGACGTCCATCAGGCCACCGGGAAACGGTCGTGGACGACCAGCTCGGAGACCGGCAGCCGGGTGAGGCGGGTGGGGAAGCGGTGCCTCGGGTAGCCGACCGCGAGGTGGCAGGCACAGCGCAGCCCGTCGGGAACGGCGAGCAGCTCCGCCACCTCGCGCTCGCGCTCGCAGAGAAGCGTCGTGATCGTCGAGCCGACGCCCTGCGCGCGCAGGGCCAGGCAGAGGTTCTGGACGATCGGATAGACGCACGAGCCGGCGATCATGTTCGGCCCGTCGGCGCCGATCATGTGGTTGTGCAGGTCGGCGACTACCGCGCAGGCGACGAGCATCGCCGGCACCTCGGCCAACCCGGCGGCGAACTCGGTCGCAACCGCGATCATCCCCTCGACGTCGCTGCCGAGCCGCAGCTCGCCGGTTCGCAGAGCTTCCAGGTCGCGCGCCTGCAGCGGCGCGTAGAGGTCGGCGAGGGCCCGCTTCAGCCCGGGGTCGCGAACCACCACCCAGCGCACCGGCTGGCGGTTGCCACCAGAGGGCCCAAAGCGGGCGGCCTCGAAGGCCCCCTCCAGCACCTCGTCGGATACCTCCTCGGGGCTGAAGGACCGGATCGAGCCGGTGGTGCGCATGGCCTCGAAGAGATCGATCGGACTCACCGCTCGGCGAACGCCGGGCCTTCCTCCAGGTAGTGGCGGGCAAGTGGGGCCACGCTCACGTTCAGGTATGGAAACAGCGGCAGGCCGCTGAGATGCTCGTGCAGCTCGTCGGCGTCGGCCACGTTCCAGACGCCGATCGCCGCCTGCTGACCGGGAAGGCGCCACATGCGCAGCAGTCGTCCGGCTCGGATGTGCTCTTCTCCGCGATCCTTCTCCTGCTGTCGCAGGTCGCGTATCTGATCCTCGGGGAGCTCGCTGAGGCCGGCGATCTCGAACGTCACCAGGAATTCCATGCGTGTCTGGCCAAGCCTTTCTCTGGCGCTGCGGTGGCCGCGAATCCCAATCGCGATCTACGGGATATTAGAAAATCTTCCGCCCTCGAGGTCGCGCACTGCCCGCGGTAGTCCGTCCCGTCGGGCCCGGTTCAGCGTCAGCAGCAGGCCACCGTCGGAGAGCACACTCTGGCCGGTCACGTATCCCGACAGTCGCGAGGCGAAGAAGACAGCCAACCCCGCGGTCTCGGCCGGCTTCCCGAGCCGGCCCAGCGGCGAGGCGGCGCGATTGGCCTCGAGGAACTTCGCGACCCCGCCCGGCGGGGTGCCGGCGCCCTGGACGTCGTGCGTTCCCGGAACGATGCAGTTGACGCGGATCCCGAACTGCGCCAGCTCCAGCGCCAGGGTCTTGGTCAGGTGGATCACCGCCGCCTTGGCGGCCCCGTAGGCCGCCAGCGAGTCGGCGGCAGCGATCCCGCTCGAGGAGGCGGTGTTGACGATCCGGCCCTCTATCTCCCGCTCGATCATGGCCAGCGAAGCCGCGCGGGACCCGAAGACGACCGGTTTGGTGTTGAGCGCGACGGTCGCGTCCCAATCGTCGTCGTCGTAGTCGAGGAAGGGCACGGAGCCGACGGTGCCGCCAACATGGTTGACCTGCACGTCGAGGCGGTCGAACTCCGCGATCGCGAAATCGACAGCGGCCCCGACCGAGTCGGCGTCGAGCGCGTCGGTCTCGACGAAAGCCCCCCGGCGCCCGAGCGAGCGCACCTCGGCGACGGTCTCCCGCCCGCCCACGGGGTCGAGGTCGGCGACCACCACGTGGCAGCCGGCCCGGGCGAGCTGCAGGCAGTGCGAGCGGCCCATCCCGGCGCCCCCTCCACCGAGCACCAGGGCGACCTCGTCAACCAGCCCGAGCAGGTCGGGGTCGAGCCTGAAGGTGGCGGCGCACACCTCACAATTTCTAATTTCTATTTGGTAGCTTGTCAAGCTGGCGATGGCTCCGGAACGACCCCCGCTTGTGCACCAGATCCTCGAACGCGCGGCCGCCGAGGAACCCGAGCGCGAGTGGCTCCGCTTCACCGACGCCGGTACGCACACGCTCGCCGAGCTGCTCACCCGGGTGCGAGCGATCGCGTCCGGGCTTCAGGAGCGCGGGGTCGCCAAGGGCGACCGGGTCGCGATCATGGCCGCCAACCGAGTCGAGTTCGTCGAGTCCTGGTTCGCGGCGCAGATGGTCGGCGCGATCGCGGTCCCGGTCAACGTGGCGATGCGAGGGGAAGTCCTCGCCCACGTACTCGACCTGGTCGAGCCACGGCTGATCGTGATCGAGCTTCAGTACCTGGGGCGCCTGCGCGACGCGGTCGGCGGTTGCGAGTACCTGCGGACGGTCGCCGTCCTCAACCTCGGCGAGGGCGTCCCGGCCGAGTGGCCGGCGGCGCTGCCCTACGAGCGTCTGCGCAGCAGCGAGGAGCCAGCCGCAGTCGCGATCGACCACACCGAGGCCTGCTCGATCATGTACACGTCGGGGACCACCGGCCCCTCGAAGGGGATCGTCTGGATACACGGCTCGACCTGGCAGATGATCGAGACCCCGAGGCGGGCTATGGGCTACGGCCCGGGCGACGTCATCTACGCCTGCCTGCCGCTCTTCCACGCCACCGCCCTGATCGTCTCGATGCTGATGTCGCTCGCCGCCGGCGCCCGGATCGTGATCGCCCCCCGCTTCAGCGTTTCGCGATTCTGGACTGAGGTGGTCGAGAGCGGCGCCACCGGCACCGCCTTCCTCGGGGCGATGACGCAACTGCTGATCGGCGCCGAGCCCTCCCCGATGGATCGTGCCCACAGTCTGCGCACGGCGATGATGGTGCCGGCGCGGCCTGAGGACCGCGAGGTCTTCCGCCGCCGCTTCGGGCTCGAGGTGGTCGAGTCCTATGGCCTCACCGACTACGGCTGGCTCTCCTGGCCGCAGGCTGGCGAGCAGGTGCCGCCCGGCTCGGTCGGCCGGCCCCACGAGAGCTTCGAGGTCCGCCTCGTCGACGAGCACGACCAGGAGGTCGCGGTCGGCGAGACGGGTGAGATCGTCGCCCGCCAGCGCCACCCCTGGACCGCCCCGATCGGCTACTGGGGAATGCCGGAGGAGACCCTTGCCTCGCGCCGCAACCTCTGGTTCCACACCGGCGACCTGATGCGTCGCGACGAGCAGGGCTACCTCTACTTCGTCGACCGCGGCAAGGACGCGATGCGCCGCCGCGGCGAGAACGTCTCGTCCTTCGAGGTCGAGAAGGCGGTCTGCCGCCACCCCGCGGTAGCCGAGTGCGCCGCCTACGCGATCTCCTCCGAGTTCTCCGAAGACGAGATCGCCGTGGCCGTCACCCTGCACGGGAGCGGCACGCTCGCGGCCGCCGAGCTGATTGCGGCGTCCGAAGGAAGCCTGCCCTACTTCGCGGTTCCACGCTACGTCCGCTTCGTCGAGGCCCTTCCCAAGACCCAGACCGAGAAGGTCCGCAAGGACGTGCTCCGCAGCGAAGCGGTCACCGCCGACACCTGGGACCGCGAGGTCGCGGGCTACGAGGTCAGCCGCTGATCGGGGGCATCGATCAAGCCGAACGAGAACAGGAGAGCATCTTGATTCTGCAAGGAAAGTCCGCAGTCATCACCGGAGCCGCCAGCGGGATCGGGGCGGGCTCCGCCCGGGTCTTCGCTCGCGAGGGGGCACGCGTCGCCCTGCTCGACCGCGAGATCGATCAGGCCAGGGAGGTCCTGGCGGAACTCCCCGCGGCCGCGGAGGGCGACCACGTCGCGGTCGAGGTCGACGTCGCCTCTCCGGAGTCGATCGAGGTCGCCTTCGGGCAGGTCGACGCCGCCTTCGACGGGGTCGACGCGCTCGCCAACTGCGCCGGGGTTCGCGGCGTCGGCAGCTCGCTCGAGCTGACCCTGGAGGAATGGAGGTTCATCCACGACGTCAACCTCACCGGCAGCTTCCTCTGCGCTCAGCACGCGGCGCGGCGGATGGTCGACCGCGGTCGCGGCGGCAGCATCGTCAACATCTCCTCCACCTCCGCCGTCGCCTCGAACAACCGCCGCATGGCTTACTCCTCCAGCAAGGCCGGGGTCCTCGGCATGACCCGTGGCCTCGCGCTCGACCTCGGGGAGTACGGGATCCGCGTCAACGCCGTTTGCCCGGGGCTGACGAAGACCGGGCTCACCGCCCCCTACTTCGAGGATCCGAACTGGGTCAAGCAGGTGGTCGCGGGGATACCGGTCGGCCACGCGGCCGAGCCGGAGGAACTCGCCGAGGTGATCGCCTTCCTCGCCAGCGATCGCGCGAGCTTCGTCAGCGGCGTAACGCTCCCGGTCGACGGCGCGATGCTGGCTGTTCAGCAGCTCGGCGGCGAAAGCACCAACTTCTCCGTCGACCGGCCGGCCGACGAGTGAGCTCGAGAGCGCGCGCCCGGGCCCGGCACCCGGGCGCGCGCTCAGTGCCGAAGACCTGCTTCGACCAGCAGTGGCATCACCTTCTCGCCGAACTCCTCGACTTCCCTGGCGTAGTCGAGGAAACCGAAGAAGACGCCCTCGATGCCGGTGGCGGAGATCTGCTCCAACTCCGCCGCGACCTGTTCGGGGGTTCCTTTGACCACGTGGCTGGCGCCGGAAATGAAGCGCGAGCGGAACTCGCGGATCATCTCTCCGAAGGACTCGCTCTCGATTCCGAGGATCTCGATCCAGTTGTCGGCCCCCTCCCAGTCCCCCAGCTCCATCAGCCGCTCGAATTCCTCGTCGGCTTCTCGCTCGGTATCGCGGCAGAGGATCGTCACGTGCGTGATCACCCCGACCTTGCGCCGGTACTCGTCCCAGGCCTTGCGCTGCACCTGCTTGACCAGTTCCGCGGCGGCCTCGAGGGTGGTCATGCTGCAGAGGTTGAAGTCGACCTCGCGGGTCGCGAAGTCGACTCCGGCAGGGGAGCTGCCGGCATTGATCAGCACCGGGCGCGGCTGCTGCAGGGGGCGGGGTTGCGAGCTGACGTCGGCGAGGTCGAAGAAGCGTCCCCGGTAGTCGAATCCCTCCTCCTCGCTCCAGACCCGCTTGACGATCTCCACCCACTCGGTGCCGTACTCGTAGCGGAGGTCGTGCTCGCGCTGCTGGTGGCCGAACATCTCCATCTCCTCGGTAAACCAGCCCATCACCAGGTTCATGCCGAAGCGCCCGGCGGAGATGTGGTCGATCGTCGTCGCCATCTTCGCCGCTGCGATCGGGTGCCAGATCGGCAGATGGCAGGTTGAGAAGATCGTCGCCCGCTCGGTCTCGGCCGCCAACCCGGCGGCCCAGGTGAAGGGCTCGTAGTTGACGCCGTTGTGGTTGGTCGCGCCGCCGTAGCCGCGCCAGCGAGCAACCGGGACGATCGCCTCGAACCCGATCCGGTCGGCGCTCTTGGCGATCTTCACCATCTCCGGCCACTCGATCTTCAGTGAGGAGGCCTCCGACATCGTCATCCCGCCGCTGCAGTTGAAACAGAAAACACCGAGCTTCAGCTTCTGGTCGTTGAACAGCGACATAATCTTCTCCTGATTAGAAATTGCAACCGGAATCCTATGTGGGGGAAGTCTCAATGCCGGATATCCTCGAATAATGGTTTTGCTCGAATCCTCGAACCTGGAGCTCGAGGATCTGCGCCGGCGCGAACGCGAGCTCGCGGCGCTGTTCGAGATCGCCAGCGAGCTGTCGGTTTCGATGCGGGACTCCGACCAGGTCCTGCGCCTGATCGTGAAGTGGACCCGGCGCCTGCTCGGCACCGACCTCGCCTACATCTCGGTGCCCGAGCCCGACGGCGTGCACGCCCGGATCCGCGTCGTCGACGGCAACACCACGACCGCCTTCGCGCAGCTTCGCCTCAAGCTCGGGACCGGCCTCGGCGGCGTCGTCGCCGCGACCAGGATGCCCTACGCATCCCGGGAAACCCGCAGCGACCCGGAGATCATCCACGACGACCAGTACCTCTACGGGGTCGCCCAGGAGGAGGGGATTGTCGCCGTCGTCGGCGTGCCGCTGATCCGCGGCAAGGTGATCGGTGTTCTCTACGCGGCACACCGGGTCGCCCGCTCCTACTCGCGCAACGAGGTCGCGCTGCTCTCCACCCTCGCCGATCACGCCGTCGTCGCCCTCAACAACGCCTACCTCTTCGAGGAGGCGGACGCCTCGATCTCCGCTCTGCGGCAGGTCCGCGACGAGCTCGCCGCCAAGAACGCGGCGACCCGGCGGCTGGCCGAGCTCGACGACGTCCTGATCGCGACCATGCTCGAGGACGAGACGGTCGAGCGACTGGCTGCGACCCTCGCCGAGTTCACCGACTGCGCGATCGCGATCGTGGACGAGCGCGGCAAGGCGCTTGCCACCGGAGGTGGCGGCACCGCAGCGCTCGCGGCCGCCGCGAGCGCGGTCGAGCTGTCCGCTGCCGACGCCGGCGCGGTCGCGGTCGAGCTAGACGACGGCTCAGGCGCGATCGTCGCGCCGCTCGGCACCGGCGCAGAGGGTCGCGGTTGCCTCAACTGCGCCGGCAGGGACGCGTCCTTGGCGGTTGACCCTGCACTGGTCGAGCGGGCCGCCCTGGTAACCCAGCGCCAGCTCGTCCAC
>JBFXEM010000037.1:0-9878 GCA_050180135.1 Solirubrobacterales bacterium
TGCCCTGGAGCTGCTCGTCGACCGCCTGCGGGCGGCGCCGCTGCGGCGCGGGCGCACCCTGCTCGGGCTGCGCCTGGGGGCGCTGCTCGCCGGCGGCGGCTGCTGGCGCGTCGAGCCGGGGCTGGGCCGCCCCAGCGCTTCGGCGCGGGTGCTGCGCTCGGTGCTGGCGCCGCGACTGGCGGCGCTGCCGGGGCCGGCCGAGGCGCTGCGGCTGCGGGCGCTCGGGTTCGGGGCCGGCGCCGCCGACCAGCTCGAGCTCGCGGTCGGGGGCGAGGAGCCGCGACGTCGGCGGCTCGGGGCCGCCGTGCGCGAGGTCCGCGCCACCCAGGGTCCTGAGGCGCTGCTGAAGATCCTCCCCGTCGATGCCGGCTCGCGGGTGCCCGAGCGCTGGGCGCTGCTGACCCCCTTCCCGGAACTATGACGCCGGGGCTGCGGCGCCTCTACGCGCCCCGACCCGCCGCCGTCCGCGCTGGCGCCGACGGCGTCCCCGGCAGCGTCGACGGAGTCGCGGTCGAGGCGCTGCGCGAGCACTGGCTGGTCGAGGACCGCTGGTGGGTGCCGCAGCGGCTGCGGCGCGAGTACTACGAGCTGGTGCTGGCCGACGGCCGCGCCGTCGTCGTCTTCCGCTGCCTGCTCGGCGAGCGCTGGTTCCGGCAGCGGGCCTGATGGCGCCGACGCCCCCGTATATAGAGCTGCACGCGCACTCGGCCTTCTCCTTCCTCGACGGCGCCTCGACCCCCCTGGAGCTGGCCGCCGCCGCCGAGGCCCACGGCTACGAGGCGCTGGCGCTGACCGACCACGACGGCCTCTGGGGCGCGATGGAGTTCGCCGAGGCCTGCCGCGACCGCGCCCTGCGCCCCATCGTCGGCGCCGAGCTCACCGTCAACCTCCCCGCCGATGGGCCGATTTCGGACCCATATTTCCCGAAATCGGCCCGTCGGCAGCTCGACCTGCGGCATTTGACCTTGCTGGTGGAGGACGGGCGGGGGTACCGGAACCTCTGTCGGCTGCTGACCCTGGCGCACGCGCACACGCGCGACAACACGGCCCGGACCGCGGCGCAGCCGTGGGTGGCGCTGGAGCAGGTGGCCGAGCACGCGGAGGGGCTCGTCTGCCTCTCCGGCTGCGCCCGCGACGGCCTCCTCGGCGGCGCCTTCGAGCGCGGCGAAACGGCGCTGGGGGAACAGCTGGGACGGCGGCTGCTGGAGGCCTTCGGGCGCGAGCGCCTGCGGGTCGAGCTGCAGCGGCCGTTCTGGCGCCACGACCGCGCCCGCAACCGCTGGCTCACCCTGCTCGCCTCGCGCCTCGGCGTCGCCTGCGTGGCGACCGGCAACGTCCACTCCCACAGCCGCCGTCGCGGGCGCCTCCAGGACGCCCTCGTCGCGGTCGGCCGCGGCGAGACCCTGGAGGAGTCCGAGCCGCACCGGCGCGGCAACGCCAGCTCGGTGCTGGTCTCGCCGGCGCGGATGGCGGCGCGCTTTCGCGAGCACCCGGAGGCGGTCGCCGAGACCGTGCGCCTGGCCGAGCGGCTGCGCTTCGACCTCACCACCGAGCTCGGCTACCGCTACCCGCAGCGCGACGACGCCGACGCCACCCTGGCCGAGCTCTGCCGCCAGCGGCTGCTCGAGCGCTACGGCGGCGGCCAGCTGCGCGCGGCCGAGCGGCGGCTGGAGGAGGAGCTGGAGACGATCCGCCACCTCGGCCTCTCCGGTTTCTTCTGCCTCCACCACGACCTGCTGGAGCTGGCCCGCGAGGTCGCGGTCGAGGTCCGCGGCCGCGGCTCGGTCCGCGAGGTGCTGCCACCGGGCCGCGGCCGCGGCTCCAGCGTCAGCTCGATCGTCTGTTACCTGACCGGCCTCTCGCACATCGACCCGGTCGCGACCAACCTCTTCGCCGGTCGCTTCCTCAACGAGGAGGCGACCTCGATGCCGGACATCGACCTCGACTTCCCGCGCGACATCCGCGAGGTCCTGATCCCGCGCGTGCACGAGGTCTACGGCGCCGACCGCTCGGCCCTCGTCGCCGCCTTCCCGACCTACCGCCCGCGCGGGATCGTCCGCGACCTCGGCAAGGCGCTGGGGCTGCCGCCGGCGGAGATCGAGAAGGTCGCGAAGACGGTCGGCTTCCACGAGTCGGCGGGGGAGATGGCGGTCGACGCGGTTGCCGCGATCGGGACCGAGCGCGCCTCCTCGCCGCGCTGGCGCTCGCTCCTGTGGCTCTGCGAGGACGCGATGGGCCTGCCCCGCCACGCCTCCCAGCACTCGGGCGGGATGGTGATCTCAACCGAGCCGCTGATCGACGTCTGCCCGGTCGTGCCGGCGGCGATGGCGGGGCGCCAGATCGTCCAGTGGGACAAGGACTCCTGCGCCGACGCCGGCTTCCTCAAGATCGACCTGCTGGGGCTGGGGATGCTCTCCGCGGTCGAGCGCTGCGTCGACGAACTGGAGGAGACGCGGGGCGAGCGGCTCGACCTCTCGCGCATCCCCTTCGACGACCAGCAGACCTTCGAAGCGATCCGCGCCGCCGAGACCACCGGCGTCTTCCAGATCGAGAGCCGGGCGCAGATGCAGATGCTGCCGCGGACGCGGCCGCGCAGCCTCGAAGACCTGACCGTACAGGTGGCGCTGATCCGGCCCGGCCCGATCCAGGGCGGCGCCGTCCACCCCTACATCGAGCGGCGCAAGCGCCAGCGCGAGGACCCCGACTTCCAGATCCCCTACGAGCACCCGGCGCTGGAGCCGGTGTTGGCGGAGACGCTGGGCACGATCGTCTACCAGGAGCAGGTGCTGGAGGTGGCGATCGAGTTCGCCGGCTTCACCGCCTCCCAGGCCGAGAGCCTGCGGCGGGCGATGAGCCGCAAGCGCTCGGCGCAGGCGATCGAGGAGCACCATCGTCGCTTCATCGCCGGGGCGGCGGAGCGCAACGGTGCCGGGCCGGAGCTGGCGGAGCGGATCTGGGACAAGATCCAGGGCTTCTCCGGGTTCGGCTTCCCGAAGGCGCACTCGGCCGCCTTCGGGCTGCTCGCATACCAGTCGGCCTGGCTGCGGGTCCACCGCGGACCCGAGTTCCTCTGCGCGTTGCTGAACGAGCAGCCGATGGGCTTCTACCCGCCCGACTCGCTGGCCCACGAGGCGCAGCGGCGCGGCCTGCGGATCGCCCCGCCCGACGCCAACCGCAGCCGCGTCCTCTGCCACGTCGAATCACCACGGCGGGAGCCGGGGCTGCGGGGCGGGATGGTGGTGCGGATCGGGCTCGGCTACGTGAAGGGGGTGCGGGCGGAGGAGATGGAGGCGCTGGTCGCCGAGCGCGAACGCAGCGGCTTCTACGGCGGCATCGCCGACCTCGCCTCGCGCTCGGGGGCGGGGCTGGCGAGCCTGGAGCGGCTGGCCTGGGCCGGGGCGCTGGACGCGATCCCGGTCGGGGCCGAGGGCGACCGGCGGCGGGCGCTGTGGCGGGTCGGCGTGGTCGCGGCCGGTCGCGGAAGCGGCGACACGACCCAGCTGGCGCTGCCGCTGGAGCCGCCGGCGCCTCCCGAGCTGGAGCCGCTCGGCGAGTGGACCGAGCTGATCGCCGACTACCGCTCGACCGGGATGGTGCTCGGCAAGCACCCGCTGGAGCTGCTGCGCCCCGGGCTGCCCGCGAGCATCCGCCGCGCCGCCGAGCTGAGCGAGGTCGACGACGGCGCCGAGGTCGAGGTGGCGGGGATGGTGACCGCGCGCCAGCGCCCGGAGACCGCGCGGGGGATCGTCTTCATGCTCTTCGAGGACGAGTCCGGGGTCGTCAACCTGGTCGTGCCGAGCAAGGTCTACGAGCGGCACCGTCCCCTGGTCCGGGCCGCGCCGCTGCTGGGTGCGCGCGGAAAGCT
This sequence comes from Solirubrobacterales bacterium, assembly GCA_050180135.1. Lineage (GTDB taxonomy): Bacteria > Actinomycetota > Thermoleophilia > Solirubrobacterales > 70-9 > VAYN01. Next base: position 3,866 of record JBFXEM010000037.1, read on the forward strand.
GGAGCGGCGCGAAGGCGTCGTCAACGTCCTCGTCGCGGATGTCTGGGAGCTGGAGCGGACCGAGCCGGCGGCGCCGGTGCCCTCGCCCGCCCGCCGCGAGCGCCGCGAACCGCCGCCCGGATCCTCCCGACGCAAGCGCCAGCACGCGGTCGCCGAGCTGCGCGCGGTGGCGCCCGCGGGGCACAGTTTCGGGCGGCGCGGGCGCTAGCCAGGGGGTCGGCTCAGGGCCCGCGGTAGGCGGGGAAGAAGCCGGTCTCGGGGCGGCCGGCGCTGAGGCGCTCGTAAGCCTCGCGGTCGCAGACGAGCTCGGAGGTGTGCCAGGCGAGCTCGCGGTTGGCGAAGCCGCGCTTGAACTCCTCCAGCGCGTCGCCGCGGGCGATGCCGCCGCCGAGGTTGAGCGGCAGCCCCAGCGCCGCCGAGTGCTCGACCAGGGCCGCGACCACGTTCTTCATCGGCGAGTCGCGCAGGTGCGAGTCGGCGCTGCCGCTGAGGTAGTAGTGGAGGAAGCCGTCGCTGACGGCGGCGATCGAGGCGGCGGCGAGGGCGCCGTCGGGGGCGGTGGCGAGGGCGAGCCAGGTGAGCTCGGCGGCGAGGACGCGATCGAAGTAGGCGGCGCCGAAGAAGTAGTGCTCGGCGGCGGCGGTGCGGCGCATCGTCTGCTCGTAGAGGTCGAGGAAACCGGCCCGCTGGGCGGCGGTCGTTTCGGTGCCGGGCACGAGCTCCAGCGTGTATCCCGCCTCGAGGTTGCGGCGGATCTGGCGGCGGTCGCTGGGCCGGCTCTTCGGCGCCAGCGCCGGGTCGGCGAGCTGGACCACGTTGCGCTCGGTGGTGCCGGCGAGCGGCGACGGGTCGAGCGTGTGCCGCAGGAAGACGCTGACCAGCCCCGTGTCCGCAAAGTCGATCGCGGCGGGATCGAGTGGCGTGATCGGGGAAGTGGGGACGAGGCCGGGGTAGCCGTAGGGAGAGATCGCGTCGCGGGCCCCGGCGGCGCCCGGTCCCGCGACGGGGATCTCGCGGACGATCAGCGGCGCGACGAGCTCGCGGCCGGCGGCGGTCTCGATGCGGAGCGTGTGGGTGGCGGCCTCGGCGTCGAGGAAGGCGCGCGAGCGGAAGAACTCGCCAGATACCGCGGCTTCGCCGCGGTCTGCCAACAACTCGGCCCTGGCGCTGGGCTCGCTCATCTCCCCGCTGGCTCCCGGCGAGGCCGGCGCCTCACCCGCCCAGCAGATCGGCGGCGGCGGCGCGGAACTCGTCTGGGAGCACGCCCCAGACCTCGCAGTCGTCGGGCGGGGCGCCCTCGCGGGCGAGGTGCGCGCGCATCGTCCCCTCGTGCTTCCAACCGAGGCTGGCGACGGCGCGCTTGGCGCCCTCGTTGCGGGCCGGGATGCGGCCGTAAACGCGGTGGGCGCCGTACTCGTCGAAGGCCTTGGCGATCGTCAGCGCCTCGGCCCGGCGGCCGACCCCCTTGCCGCGGACGTCGTCGCCGATCAGGGCGCCCAGCTCGGGCGCGGTCTGGCGGAAGAGGCCATACAACGCGGTAAAGCCGACCGGCTCGGCGTAGCCCTCGACGACGATCGCGAACTTGCGGTCCTCGCCGGAGTCGTCCATCGCCCGCTCGGTCCAGCCCTCGGCTTCCTCCAGCGAGAAGGCCGAGCGCTGCTCCATCAGCGTCCGCGTCGCCTCCTCGTTGTTGAACCAGCGGTGCACCGCCGGGGCGTCGCCTGGCTCGAAGGGCCTCAAACTGACCTTGGGTCGCTCGCTCACGGCGTGCAGCCTATTTCAGTCCGGCGCCAGGCCCTGGCCGCTGACGACGAGCCAGCCGGTGCGGAAGAGGATGCGGGCGTCGAGGCCGAGGCTGCGGTGCTCGACGTACCAGACGTCGAGCTCGATCCGCTCCTCCCAGGGGATGCCGGCGCGGCCCTGGACCTGGGCCCAGCCGGTGATCCCGGGCAGCACCTCGTGGCGGCGGCGCTGGAACGGGGTGTAGTCGTCGACCTGGGCCGGGATCGTCGGCCGCGGCCCGACGATCGCCATCTCGCCGCGCAGCACGTTGACCAGGTTGGGGACCTCGTCGAGCGAGGTGCGGCGGAGGAAGCGGCCGGCGCCGGTCACGCGCGGGTCGTCGCGGTAGACGACGGTGCCGACCCCGACCGGGTCCGAGCCCTGAACCATCGTCCGCAGCTTCAGCATCTCGAACTCGCGCTCGCCGCGGCCGACCCGGCGCTGGCGATAGAGGACCGGCCCGCGGCTGCCGAGCTTGATCCAGACCGCCGCCGCCAGGAGGAAGGGCGAGAGCAGGACCAGGGCGATCGTGGCGATCAGGATGTCGAGCGTTCTTGGCATCAGCTTCGGTGGCGCAGTTGGTCGAGCAGATCAAGGACGCGGGGGGCGTGGCGTGCTCCGCACGCGAGCGACCGAGGACGCCGATATGCGCCGGCCAAATGCGTCACCGCGTCCCCTCGGCCTTCTCCCAGCGCCCGGAGGCGCCGCCCCGGCGCCAGCGGTCCCAGAGGCCGAGCGCGATCGAGGCGGTCGTCAGCACGTAGTAGCGGGCGATCCGCGGCAGCGGCCCGGGCAGCCACGGCGCCAGCAGTGCCGCCCCGAGCAGGCCGAGCTGGAGGATGAAGGTGAGGTAGTAGAACCAGCCGTCGCCGAGCAGGACCAGGTTGGCGAGGAGGGCGAGGAGGTGCAGGAACGGGCTCAGGTAGCGCAGCAGCCGGTGCGAGGCGAGCTCGAAGGCGAACAGCGGCGAGTAGCCGCGGGGGGAGAGCATTCCCTCGCCGACGACTATGTCCCAAAGGCCGAGCATCATCCTTCTCTTGCGGGCGAACTCGCCGTCGGTGGTCGGGACCATCTTCTCCTCGGCGCGGGCGCCGGCGACGTAGAGCGAACGCAGGCCGCGCTTGGCGAGCGCGAAGGGGAAGCTGAGGTCGTGGCTGCCGGAGGGATCGAGCGGCAGGTAGGCGTCGCGGCGGACGGCATAGATGGCGCCGTTGCCGGCGGTGACGCCACCGAGCGCCGACTCCATCTCCCGCACCGCCATCTCGTAGCGCCAGTAGGCGCCCTCGAGGTTGTCGCCGCCGGCGTCGAGGAAGCGGACCTGGCCGCAGACGTAGCCGACCGCGGGGTCCGCGAAGGGGGCGACCAGACGGCGCAGCGCGTCGGGCTCCCAGAGGCTGTTGGCATCGGAGAAGGCGATCAGCTCGCCCTCGGTCTGCTCGACCGCGGCGTTGAGGGCGGCGGTCTTGCCCCCGGCCGGCAACTCCAGGACGAGGTCGGCTCCGGCCTCGCGAGCGTGCGCGGCGGTGGCGTCGGTGGAGCCGTCGGAGGCGACGACGATCTGCAGGGACTCGCGCGGGTAGTCGAGGGCGAGCGCGTTGGCGACCTTGGCGGCGATCACCTCCTCCTCGTCGTAGGCGGGGATGATCAGGGCGACGCTGGGCAGGTGCTCGGCCGGCGCGACCGGATAGAGGAGCGACGCCGGGTCGAGCGAGGGCTTCGTGGCCTTCTGCTTCGAACCCGCCGGCGAGGGGCGCCGGAGGAAGACCAAGATCCAGAGCGCGACCGGGTAGCCGAGGTGGGTGTAGACGATCAGGCCGGCGCTGAGCCAGAAGAGGATCGCGGCGATCGTGGTCACGCGCGGGCCTCGATCAGCTCGCGGTAGAGCCGCAGGTGCAGCTCGGCGGCGCGCTCCCAGGAGAACGGCCCGGCGGCGGCGCGCTCGGCGGCGGCGGCCAGCTCGGCGCGGGCGGCCTCGTCGGCGACCAGCGTGGCGAGCGCCGACGCGAGGGCGGCGGCGTCCCCCGGCCCGACCAGGCGCGCAGCGCCGGTGGCGGCGACCTCCGGGAAGCCGCCGACGGCGCTGAGGACGAGTGGCTTGGCGAAGGCGAGGCCGGTGTAGAGGACGCCGGAATGCTCGGCGTCCAGATACGGGAGGGCGACGACGTCGGCGCGGCGGAAGATCGCCGGGATCTCGGCCTCCGCGACGAAGCGGGTGAGGAAGCGGACCTTGCCCGGCGCGGACGCGGCGAGCGCGCGCAGCGGCTCGACGTCCATGCGTGGGTTGCCGACGATCCACAGCTCCGCGCCCTCGAGCTGGGCGAAGGCTTCGAGCAGGACCTCGGTGCCCTTGTAGGGGCGCAGCAGGCCGAAGCAGAGGATCACCGGCCCCTCCGCGCCCTCCAGCTCCGGCGGCAACGGCTGCTCGGTCGGCAGCCGGGTCAGGTAGTCGAAGGCGCCGTGGGGGATCACGTGGACGCGCTCGGGGTCGAGCCGGACCTGCTCGCGCAGGCGCTCGGCGCTGTGCTCGGAGTGGGCGACGACCGCGTCCATGCGGCCGAAGCTGAAGTGGGCGGCGAGGGCCCTGGTCCCGCTCGCCTCGGGGGGCAGGATGTAGTGGGCGGTCATCACCCGCGGGCGGCGGCGCGGCAGCAGCAGTGCGTCGAGCGGCGGCGCGGTCAGCCACTGGTAGTGGACGACGTCGGCGTCGAGGCCGCGGCGCAGGCGCAGCATGTCCGCGACGTGCTCGGCCGCCTTGAAGGGGAGGCGGCCACGGGCGTCGAGGCCGCGGGCGGTGCTGCGGCGGTAGAAGCGCGCGTCGACCTCGTAGCCCTCGGCGGGGGGGACGTCGCCGTGGAGGAACTTCGAGGTCAGCAGCTCGACCTCGGCACCGGCGCGCGCGAGGGCCGCCGCGAGGGCGCGGTCGTAGGGTGGCGTGAACGCCGAGGGGTCTACCAGTTGGACTTTCATCGTCACGGTGTCCCGTCCAGAGGGGACAGGCCGATTATCGTGACCGACCGTGCCGCCCACGATCTCCTACTGCGTCGTGAACACGAACGGCCGCGATTACCTGCTCGCCTGCCTGGCGGCGATCGAGGCGACCCACCCGGAAGGGATGGAGCGCGAGGTGCTGGTCCTCGACAACGCCTCCGACGACGGCTCGGCCGAGGCGGTGCGGGCGCTCGGCGGCGAGATCCGGCTGATCGAGCGCAAGCGGCGCACCGGCAAGGCCGAGAACGACTCGACCCTGTTGCGGGAGGCCCAGGGTCGCTACTGCCTGCTGCTCAACGAGGACTCCGATCTGCAGGCGGGAGCGGCGGCGGCGCTGGTCGAGGCGCTCGAGGACGACGCCCGTGCCGCCACCGCCGGGCCACGGCTGCTCGACTCCGATCGCAACCCGGTGCCCTGCGCCTGGCGCTTCCCCGGGGTCGGCGTCGCCTTCGCCGGGGCGCTCTTCCTGCACCGGGCGTTCACGGTCCAGAGCACCGGCTGGGAGACCCGCGAGGTCGAGTGGGCGCAGTCGAGCGCGCTGCTGGTCCGCCGCGAGGCGGCCAAACGGGTCGGCTACTTCGACCCCACCTTCTTCGTCTACTACGACGAGTGCGACTTCCAGAAGCGGCTCGCCGACGCCGGCTGGCACGCCCTCTTCGTCCCCGGCGCCCTCGCGGTCCACCACGACCAGCTCTCCACCGACCTCGCCAAGGGCCTGCCGCGGATCGTCGAATTCCACCGCAATCGAGATAAGTACATGCGCGTGCACCACGGCCTCGGCGCCGCCCGCGCGGTGCGCTGGCTGACCGCCTGGTCCTACGGCCTCCGCGCCCTCGCCGCCACCTTCATCCCCGGCCAGCCGGCCGACGTCTACCGCGCCCACGCCCGCCAGGCCCTCCACCCCGAGCGCGGCGAGAGCCTGAGGGACAGAGCTGACCGTCAGAACCTCGAGTCCTCGTCCATTCGCTCTGCTTCGTAAGTCTCCGGCAAGCGGCCTTCGACGGCGGGCTCGGCTTCGCGCAGGCGCTTGAACTCGGCGGCGATCTCGCTCGGGTGGCGCAGGCGGGCGAGCCAGACCCGCTCCTCGGGGGTGAAGAAGCCGCTGGCGAATAGGGCCAGCGGGTAGGCGGCGAAGAGGGCGGCGCGGCCGAGCAGGCCGAGGGCGCCGGCGCTCGGCATCAGCAGCTCGCCGAGGCCGACCAGGACGGTGGTGGTGAGGGCGATGCGGGCAAGACGGGCCCAT
>JBFXEM010000038.1:0-9816 GCA_050180135.1 Solirubrobacterales bacterium
CGATCGGTCGCTCGCCCGCGCTGAACCCGTAGCCGCCGAGATAGAACGAGTGCACGTCCTCTTCGAGCTGGACCAGGCGGGCGTCGTCGAGCTCGCCGGAGGCCAGCGGCAGCCGGTTGTCCCAGGTCTGCCCCGCGTACATCGCGAAGAACTCGCGCTGCAGGACGATGTCCTCGCGGGCGACGTTCTGGGCGACCAGGTCGGCGATCGCCTCCTCCTCGAGCTCGCGGTAGTCGGCCTCGAGCTGGGCGGCGCCGTAGGCGGAGACGGTTTTCATCGGCGAGCGCGCCTTGGTCACGCGGATGTCGCTGGTCAGCAGGCCGAAGGCCGAGAAGCCGCCCGGCCGCTGCGGAACGATCAGCGAGTCGACCTCGAGCTCGCGGGCGACCTGGCCCGCCATCATCGGGCCGGCGGCGCCGAAGGCGAGCAGCGAGAACTCGCGCAGGTCGAGTCCCCGGTAGGTCGAGATCGAGCGGATCGAGCCGGCCATGTCCGAGCAGGCGAGGCGGTAGGTGCCGTTGGCGACCTCGAGCGCCGACATCCCCAGCCCCGCCCCGAGCTCGCCGAGCGCCTTCTCCGCGGCCTCGCGGTCCAGTGGCAGGGCGCCCCCGGCGAACAGGTCTGGCTGCAGGATGCCCAGCGCGACGCAGGCGTCGGTCACGGTCGGGCGGGTGCCGCCGCGCCCGTAGCACGCCGGGCCGGGCTCCGAGCCGGCTGACTCGGGTCCCACCTTGAGCGCGCCGAGCGAGTCGATGTGGGCGATGCTGCCGGCGCCCGAGCCGACGCTGGTGACGTCGACCGCGGGGATCGCCATCGTCAGCCCCTGCTCCTCGGTCCAGAGGTCGGTCATCGGGGTCTCGCCGGCGCGAATCGCCGCAACATCGGTGCTGGTTCCGCCGACGTCCATCGTCAGCAGGTTGGGAACGACGTCGCTGACGCGGGTGATGTGAACGGCGCCGGCCACGCCGCCGACCGGCCCGGAGACGAGCTGGAAGACCGGCGCCTTCGAGGTCTCGGCGACCGAGCCGACACCCCCGTTCATGGTCATGATCCAGAGCGTGCCGCCGAATCCCGCTGCCTGCAGGTCGCGCTCGAGGCGGTGCAGGTAGTCAGTCACGATCGGGCCCACGTAGGCGTCGAAGGCGACCGTGTTGGTGCGCTCGGACTCCTTCGTCACCGGGTACAGGGCGGAGGTCTGAACGTAGATCTCGGGGCACTCCTCGCGCACGATCTCCGCCGCCCGCTCCTCGTGCTCGGGGGCGATGTAGGAGTTCATGAAGCAGACAGCGACCGATTCGATGCCGCGCTGCTTGATCTCGCGGGCGATCTCGCGCACCTGGGCCGCGTCGAGGTCCAGCGCCGAGGAGCCGTCGGGGCCGCTGCGCTCGCGCACGCCAAAGCGGTCGCGGCGGCGGACTATCGGTCGCACCTGGTGCGGGCGCACCCAGGTCGGGTCGTAGAGGTTCTCGCCGAATTCACGGTCCATGCGGCCGATGTCGAGCAGGTCACGATGGCCGGCGGTGGCCAGCAGCGCCGTCTTCGCGCCCTGGCGACTGAGCACGGCGTTGATCCCGGAGGTGTGACCGTGGACGATCTCGCCGACTTCCGCCAGATCCATCCCGACCTCCTTCAGCGCCGCCAGCACCCCGAGCTCCTGCTGTCCCTTGGTGGTCAGCACCTTGTGGTCGCGCACCTCGCCCGAGCCGCGGTCGATCGCGATCACGTCGGTGAAGGTGCCCCCGACGTCGATCCCGACCCACCAACCGCTCTGCCCGTTCCCGTCACTCATTGTCAGCTCCTCCGTGTCTGTTGGCACGCGTGCTCGGCCGTGCCTAACCGCGTGGCAGTCCGAGCACCGCCGTGGCGATGATGTTTCGTTGGATCTCGTTGGAGCCGGCGTAGACCATCGCCGGCCGTGCCTTGTAGTAGGCGCCGAGCACGTCGATCTCGGTGCTGCCGAGCGCCACCTTTCCCGCGAGGCCGCCGGCGTCTCCGCCGGCCTCGATGATCAAGTCCGCGATCGCCGCGACCGTCTCCGTCGCCCAGATCTTCAGCATCGAGACGTCGGGCCCGATCTGCTCGCCGCGAGCGAGCATCGCCGTGTAGCGCGCATAGGCATCGCCGAGATGGGCGACGTCGAGCTGCAGCGCTGCCAGGCGGTCGCGGAAGACGGGCTCCTCGAGCAGGCCGCGCTCGCGGGCAACGGCGACGACCATCTCCAGTGCGTAGCCGGGCTGCTTGGGGCTGCCGACGTTGATGCGCTCGTGGCCGAGCAGCGACTTCGCGATCGTCCAGCCCTTGTTCTCCTCGCCGATCCGGTTCGCGACCGGGACGCGGACGCCGTCGAAGAAGACCTCGCAGAGCTCGCTGTGACCGGCGATGTCTCGGATTGGCCGCACCGTGATCCCCGGCGAGGCGAGGTCGGCGAGCAGGAAGCTGATCCCCGCCTGCGGCTTCGGCGCCTTGGGGTCGGTGCGGACGAGGACGTAGATGTGGGTGGCGTCGTGCGCCAGCGTCGTCCAGATCTTCTGGCCGTCGACCACGTACTCGTCGCCGTCGCGGCGCGCCCGGGTGCGCAGGCTGGCCAGGTCCGAGCCGGCCTCCGGCTCGGAGTAGCCCTGGGCCCAGATGTGCTCGGCGGCAAGGATCGGCGGTAGCCACTGAGCCCGCTGCTCGGGGGACCCGAAGCTCATGATGATCGGCCCCACCTGGGTGATCCCGTGGTCCTGGAAGCGGGCTACGCCGAAGCGCTCGAACTCCTGGGCGAAGATCACCTGCTTGACCGGGCTCAGACCCATGCCGCCGAACTCGAGCGGCCAGCCGGGGGCGATCCAGCCCTTGCGCGCGAGCGCCCGAACCCACTCGCCCTGCTGGGACCAGAGCAGGCGACCGGGCGGGAAGCGAAGCTCCTCCGGGTAGTTGGCCTCGACCCAAGCCCTGACGAGCTGGCGGAACTCCTCGTCGCCGAGCGCGTCCCAGTCTTGCTCCTGGACGACTCCGAAGCCGCCGCTCACGACGCTCGCCCCTCCCCCGCGATGTCGACGAGATCGGCATAGCGACGGCGGTGCTCGCCTGCGCCTCCGAGCCAGGGCGAGAGCGCCAGTGCCCGGTTGACGTAGAGGCCGAGGTCGTACTCGTCGGTGAACCCGATCGCACCATGCATCTGCAGGGCCTCGTTGCAGATCCCCGTCGCCGCCTGCGAGGCCCGCGACTTGGCGCTGCTGGCGGCGGCGGCGCGGCGGCTCGCGGCGGCGCCGCCGTCCTCGAAGACGGCGATCGCCGCGTCCAGCGCGGCGGCGGCGAGCTGGGCCTGGATCCAGGCGTCGACGGCGCGGTGCTGGAGCGCCTGCTGGGAGCCGATCGGGCGCCCGAACTGCTGGCGCTGGCGCATGAACTCCAGCGTCATCTCCAGCGCCCGCTCGAGCAGGCCGACGAGCTCGGCGGAGACGGCGACCCGGGCGGCGTCGACGCTGCCGGCAAGGGCGGCGGCGCCCTCGCCGGCGTCGAGGATGCACTCCTCGGGGGAGACGCCGGCGAGGTTGATGCGCACGTCCGCGGTGCCGTCCGCGCGCTGCTCGTCGACGGCGGAGAGACCGTCGGCGTCGGCGGGCACCAGGTGGAAGCTGAGGCCGTCGCCCTCGCGGGCGGCGACCAGGTAAGAGTCGGCGTCGGCGAGCCCGAGGAAGCGGGCCTCGCCGCGCAGCCGGCCCGACTCGAGCGAAACGGCGGTCGCCTCGGGGCCGAGGCCGCCGTTGGGCCCCTGCCAGGCGACGGCGCAGAGCGCCTCGCCGGCCAGGGTCCGCTCCAGCAGCTCGACGGCGGCCGGGCGCGCGGAGGCGGCAAGCAGCTGCGGGGCCAGGACCGCGGCGGCGACGTAGGGCTCGGGGAACCCGGCATAGCCGAGGCGGCGGGCGACGATCGCGACCGCCTCGAGGCCGAGTCCGGCGCCACCGGCATGCTCGGGCACGGCGATCCCGATCCACCCGTTGGCGGCGATCTGAGCCCACATCTCGCGATCGAGACGGCCGCCGGCATCGCGGAGAGCGCGGACGCGGGCCGGATCGGGCTTGGCGAAATCGGAGGCGACGTCGGCCAGCAGATGCAGGGTGTCGGCCTGGGCCGCGCCGCTCACGCCGCCGCCCCTCGGCCGGCGCCGATCCGCTCCACGACCATCGCCTGGCCCTGGCCGCCGCCGACGCACATCGTCTCCAGGCCGATTTCGCCCTCCGCCTCGTCGAGCCCGTTGAGCAGGGTCGACATCATCCGCAGCCCGGTCATCCCGAACGGATGGCCGAGGGCGATGCCGCCGCCGTGGGGGTTGACGCGGTCGTCGAAGGGGTCGAGCCCGACCTCGGTGCAGACCGGGATCACCTGCGCCGCGAAGGCCTCGTTGAGCTCGAAGACGGCGAGGTCGTCGATCGTCTTGCCAGCCCGCTCCAGCGCCACCCCGATCGCCTCGATCGGGCCGATCCCCATCCGCGCGGGGTCGACCGCCGAGACCGCCGAGGAGAGAATCCGGGCGCGGGGCGCCAGCTCCAGCTCGGCCGCCTTGGCGGCCGACATCACGAGCGCCGCCGCGGCGCCGTCGTTGAGCTGGCACGAGTTGCCGGCCGTAACCCGACCGTCGGCCCGGAAGACCGGCTCGAGCGCCGCCAGCCGCTCCAGGGTCGAGCTCGGGCGCGGGCCCTCGTCGGCGCTGAACCAGCCGCCGCCAGGGAGCGCCACCGGAACGATCTCACGGGCGCTGAAGCCCGACTCGGCGGCGGCGACGGCGCGTTCCTGGGAGCGCTGGGCGTAGCAGTCCATCTGCTCGCGCTGGATTCCGAAATCGTCGGCGACGAGCTCCGCGGTCATCCCCATCGGCATGAAGACGGCGGCGATCGTCTCGCCCTCGCCCTCGGGGTCGAGCAGGGGGTTCGGCGCCGCCAGCTCGATGCCGCGGCCAACCCGGGAGACCGACTCGACCCCGACCACGGCGACGACCTCGGCCTCGCCGAGCGCGACGGCGTGGGCCGCGGTCCGCAGGGCCTGCAGCGAGGAGGCGCAAAGCCGGGTGATCGTCATCGCCGGCACCTGCTCGGGCAGGCCGGCGAGCAGGGCGATCAGACGGCCGACGTTGTAGCCCTGCTCGCCCCAGGGGAAAGCGCAGCCGCAGACGACGTCGTCGACGTCCGCCGGCGCGACCTCGGGGTAGCGCTCCAGCAGCGAGCGCAGGACCGAGGCCCCGAGGTCGTCCGGACGCACTGCCGCCAGCGAGCCCTTGTGGGCCCTGCCCACCGGGCTGCGGAGGACGTCGACGATGACGGCCTCGGTTGACTCTTGGCCGGGCACCGCGCGCTAGTCCACTCGCCAGCTCGGCGGGCAGGCGGTCGGGACGCTCCAGGTGCCGGCCTCGCGGTCGCCGCGAAGCTGCGAGCGCAGAGCCTCCGATGCGGCGAGGTCGAGCTCGTCGTCGACGACGACCACGCCGTGGTAGCGCTTGGCGAACTCGGCGGTGACATAGCCGTCTTCGACATCGCCGAGGACCGCCTCGAGCTCGCGCTCGAGCGGGTCGCCCCAGCCGCCGCCGCCGCCGATCACCAGGCGCACGGCCTGGCCGGGCTCCAGGGTCATCAGCGGCACCTTGGCAGAGGGGTACGGGGTCCCGGGCGAGAAGCTGCCGCCGTTGGGGTCGGGGATCCCGTCGCGGTCGAGCATCCCGAACAGCGGCTTCCAGCCCCGCAGGTCGGTGGCGTCGGTGCCGGTCGCGCCGTCGAAGCTGTCGGCGAGCCAGGCGTAAAACGGCATCCCGGTTCCACCGCCGGCGACGCCCGGAGCGCCGACGCGGGAGCGATCCCCGACGATCGAGATCACGGTTGGCGAGATCGCCTCAACCGTGTAGACGCCGCCGAGGCCGCCCCGGTGCTTGCCGGCGCCGGCCGAGTCGGGCATCAGCTCGTGCTGCCAAACGCGCAGCGGCGCCTCCTCCTCGATGTGCTCCCAGACCGAGGTCCGGGGGCCGGTGCCGACGGCGATGATGCAGCAGGAGAGACCGTCGCCTTTCCAGTTGCCGCCCCAACCGCCGCCGGGCAGCGCGAAGGACGCCCATGGGGTGCCCTCGCGACCGGGCCTGGTGTCGATGCCGGAAACCGCGAGCATGCCGGCGTGACCCGTATCGGCCGCGATGGCGTGGTCGGGGTCGGCCTTGCCGAGGGCGCTGGTCATCAGGTTGACGCAGCGGCCCCCGATCTCGACGTGATCGGAGCAGCTCGAGGGGGGCAGCACCAAGACCGTGCTGCCGGGCGGCATCACCGCCTGGATCGGGCGCAGGGTGCCGCTGTTGATCGGCGAGGTCGGGTCGAGCAGCATCTTCGCGCCGACGATCGGGCGCACCGCCTCGACCCAGGCCGAGCCGACACTGCCGCGCGGCTGGCGCGAGGTTTCCGAGTAGTCGATCTCGAGCTCGTCCCCGCGCACCTTGAGCGTCATCACGACCGGGATCGGCTCCTGCACGATCGCGTCGTCGTCGATGATGTCCTCGACCCGGTAGTCGCCGTCGGGGAGGCGACGGATCCCCGCTCGCATCGCCGCCTCGGTGATGTCGATGCCGTAGGTGGCGGCGGCCCGGACCTGGTCGAGGTCGTAGCGGTCGATCAGGTCGCGCAGGCGCCGGTCGCCGACCGCGAGGCTGCCGGCAAGCGCCCGCAGGTCACCCAGCATCATCGCCGGCACGCGGTTGTTCTCCAGCAGGTAGTTGAAGGTCGAGCGGACCGGGATGTCTTCGGCGTAGAGCAGCGTCGGCGGAAACTTCAGCTGCTCCTCGAAGGCGGTTTCGACGCCCTGCGCGAAGCCACCGGGGGTGGCGCCGCCGAGGTCGGCCACGTGGCTGGTCGTGTGCAGGATGAACTCCGGCTTGCCGTCGATCAGGATCGGCCGGATCACGTTGACGTCGGAGCAGTGGATGGAGCCGCGCCAGGGATCGTTGACGAAGATCGTGTCTCCCGGACGCAGGGTCGACTCGTCCCACTCCGACATCGCGAAGTTGACGATGTGCTGGGAGGTGTAGGCGTGCTGGGTGCAGCCCTCGGTCGAGGCGATCATCTCCCAACCTGCGTCGGTGCGCATGTGAACGCAGGCGGTGCAGTCGCGGATGTCGCGAACGATCGGCGAGAAGCCGCTGCGCATCAGCGCGTCCATCATGTCGCGCGAGACCTCGATCACCCCGTAGCGGAGGGTCTCGAGGTCAATTAGGTCATAGCCGTAGCGCGCCCGCGCCGTGGGAGCGTCCATTCCCAGGTCCCGCGTTTTCGGAGCCGTCGTCGTCACAGGAGTTCCTCGTCACTAGATCTGTTTAGAAAAAGCCGCTCGGCAACGAAGGGGCTAGCCGGCGCGTGAGGCCGGCCAGTCGGCCGTTGCCGAGCGCCACGGGGGCCAGTGGTCATCGGGCTCAGGGATGTCGACGGCGAGGCTGTGGAAGCAGTCCTGGCACTTGGTGACCATGCGCGGACCTATGAAATTCGCAACCGGGTAGCGGGCCACGTTGGCCGAGCCGCAATCCGGGCATTGCTGATCGACTGGTTTGCGCTCTACCGATATCCGCTCGCCGGTGGGCGGCATCGGCATCAAAGACTCGAGACCCATTTCGCGTCCTTCCCTGATCTGCAGTTTCTAACGGTGAGCGGAAAGTAGCACTCTGGAGAGTTCCCTGCAGAGCCTTTGGGCGTCGATCCCGGAACCGGTACCAGCCACCGCTCAGACGATGCCCCGCCGACGCAGATCGGCGAGCTCGACCGGACCGAGGCCGAGTAGATCGCCGTAGACCTCGTCGTTGTCGACCCCGAGGGCGCGGCCGCTCTCGCGCACCTCGCCCGGAGACTCGGAGAGCCGTGGCAGTGCCGCGTGCATCAGCACCGTGCCGTACTCGGAGTCGGCGACGTCGACGACCGCCTCGCGCTGGCGCAGGTGCTCGTCGGCGGCGACGTCGGCGGCGGTGTACACGGGCGCGGCGGCGACGTCGGCGTCGCGCAGCTCCGCGAGCGCCGTCTCGAGGTCGCGCCCGGCGACCCAGCGGGCGATGATCGCGTCGACCTCATCGCGGTTGGCCAGGCGCCCTGCGTTGGTCGAATAGGCGGGATCCTGGGCGAGCTCCGGCCTGCCAATCGCAGCAAACAGGCGGTTGGCGACGCTCTGGGAACTGGTCGAGAGCGCCAGCCAGCGACCGTCGCGGGTCGCGTATACGCCTCGCGGGGCACTGAACGGAGCCTGACTGCCGTCGCGCTCGGCAACCACGCCGAGGACGTCGTAGGCAGTCAGCTGCGGGGCCACGAAGGCGACCATCGACTCGATCAGGCTGAGGTCGATGCACTGCCCGCCGCCACCGCCGGCATCGCGCCGGTAAAGGGCGAGCATCGTCGCGAAAGCGCCGTTGAGAGCGGTTACGCCGTCGGCCACCGGCAACGGCGGCACGATTGGCGGCCGGTCGGCGTCGCCCAGCACGGAGGCGAGGCCGCTCATCGCCTCGGCCAGGGTTCCGAACCCCGGAAGAGCGCTGCTGGGCCCATCCTGGCCGAAACCCGTCACACGCACCATCACCAGCCCAGGATTGAGCGCCCGCAGCCGCTCGTAGCCGAGGTCCCAGCGCTCCATCGTGCCCGGGCGGAAGTTCTCGATCAGCACGTCGGCCGTCCGCACGAGCTCCCGCATGATCCCCTGGCCCTCCTCGGTGCCGAGGTCGAGGGTGCAGCAGCGCTTGTTGCGAGAGGCCGTCTTCCAGTAGACCGAGGTCCCGTCCTTGCTCCAGCCGAAGGAGCGCAGCGGGTCACCGCGCGGGTGCTCGATCTTGATGACATCGGCTCCGAAGTCCGACATCTCGGTCGCGATCAGCGGTCCCGCCAGCAGCGTCGCCGCGTCGATGACGCGGACGCCAGCCAGCGGTCCGCCGCTCACACCCGCTCCCGGAAGCCGCCGTGGCGGTCGCGGTAGGCGGTGAGGAACTCGCGCAGCGAGGTCGGCTCGCGTCCCAGCAGCCAGCCGAGGACCCGCGGGTTGCCGACGAAGTCGTGGGCGTCGTACCAGCCGGTCAGTGCCGCGAAGAAGCGGCGGCGGTACTCGCGCCCCTCCTCCCCGTACTCGTCGTGGCCGTAGAAGCCGAGCACCGACTCCACCTCCAGTCGCCTTGCAACGACCTCCCGCCCGGTCAGCTCGGCGATCGTCGCGGCGATCTCATGGGCACTGAACGCGCCGGGGGAGCTGAGCTCGTAGGTGGCGCCGTGGTGGGTCTCGCCCTCGGCGAGGATCCGCGCCGCGACCTCGGCGACGTCGCCGACGCTGACCAGCGACTGAGCGCGCTCGAGGCTCCAGATCAGCTCGAAGACCCCCTCCCGGAAGGCCCGCTTGTAGTTCAGGGTCTCCATGAAATCGGCCGGCTGCAGGATCGTGAAGGGGATTGGCGCGCCAACCAGGTGCTCCTCGACGATCTGCTTCTCGCGGTGCTGGACCAGGGCGCTGATCCGCGCGTGCAGAACCGAGCTGTAGACGAAATGGCCCACCCCGGCCGCAGCCGCGGCGTCGACGGCGGCGATCCCGAGCTCCGACTCGCGCGGGTGCGCGGTCGGGCCGACGTGGAAGACGGCCTCGACCCCCTCCATCGCCCGCGCGAGCACGGCCGGGTCGGCGGCGTCGCCGACCACGACCTCGCTGGCGCCGAGCGCCCGCACCTCCTCCTCGCCCGCTGCCGAGCGACGCAACGCCCGCACGGAGGTTCCGGCAGCGGCGAGCAGCGGGATCAGTCGCCGCGCCTGGTTGCCGTAGCCGGCCGTGACGAGGATCACGCGGCGG
>JBFXEM010000039.1:0-9655 GCA_050180135.1 Solirubrobacterales bacterium
AGGGCCCGCTGCCGCAGACCCGCTTCGTGCTGCGCAAGGCGCTGGAGCGCAAGCTGCCGATCATCCTCGTCGTCAACAAGGTCGACCGCCCCGACGCCCGCATCGCCGAGGTCGTCGACGAGGTCTATGAGCTTTTCCTGGACCTCGACGCCGACTCCGAGCAGATCGACTTCCCGATCGTCTACACCAACGCCAAAGCCGGCTGGGCCGCGCTCGAGGAGGGCGCCGAGGGCACCGACCTCGACCCGCTGATGGATCTGATGCTGGAGCGCATCCCGGCGCCCAGCTATGACGCCGACGCTCCCCTGCAGGCGCACGTCACCAACCTCGACGCCTCGCCTTACGTCGGCCGCCTCGCCGTCTGCCGAGTGCGTCAGGGCAAGATCCGCAACGGCCAGCAGATCGCCTGGTGCCGCGCCGACGGCCAGATCACCCGCGCGACCGTCTCCGAGCTCTACATCACCGAGGGCCTGGAGCGGGTCACCGCCCAGGAGGCCGGCCCCGGCGAAATCATCGCGGTCGCCGGGATGGAAGAGGTTACGATCGGCGAGACCCTGGCCGACCCCGAGAACCCGGTGCCGCTGCCGGTGATCGAGGTCGACGAGCCCTCGCTCTCGATCGTGGTCGGGATCAACACCTCTCCCCTGGCCGGCAAAGAGGGCAGCAAGCTGACCGCGCGCCAGATCCGCGACCGCCTCGACGCCGAGCTGATCGGCAATGTCGCGATCCGGGTCAAGGACACCGAGCGCCCCGACGCCTGGGAGGTCCAGGGCCGCGGCGAGCTGCAGCTGGTCGTGCTGCTGGAGATCATGCGGCGCGAGGGCTTCGAGCTGACCGCGGGCCAGCCGCGCGTCGTCACCCGCGAGATCGAAGGCGAAATCCACGAGCCGGTCGAGCGGCTCGCGATCGACGTCCCCGAGGAGCACGTCGGCACCGTCACCCAGATGCTGGCCGGGCGCAAGGGCCGGATGGAGCAGATGGTCAACCACTCGACCGGCTGGGTGCGAATGGACTATCTGGTCCCGGCCCGCGGCCTGATCGGCTTCCGCACCGAATTCCTCACCGAGACCCGCGGCACCGGCATCCTCCACCACGTCTTCGACCGCTGGGAGCCCTGGGCGGGCGAGCTGCGCACGCGCCAGACCGGGTCGCTGGTCGCCGACCGCCGTGGCAACACCGCCAGCTACTCGCTGATGAGCCTGCAGGACCGCGGTTCTCTCTTCGTCGGCTCCGGCGAGGAGGTCTACGAAGGGATGATCATCGGTGAGAACGCCCGCTCCGACGACCTCGACGTCAACCCGACCAAAGCCAAGCAGCAGACCAACGTGCGCGCCGCCAGCGCCGACATCCTGATCCGCCTGGCGCCCCCCACCCGCCTCACGCTGGAAGGGTCGCTGGAGTTCCTGCGCGACGACGAGTGCGTGGAAATCACCCCCGAGTCGGTGCGGCTGCGCAAGCTGATCCTCGACAAAACGCAGCGCCTCAAGGCCGCCAAGCGCGGCGCCGCCGCCCCCCGCTAAGCGGGCCCGGCGAAGCCGGCTTCGATCCCGTCGAGCAGGCGCTCGAGGCCGCGCTCGAAGCGGCCCTGCTCGCGAAAGAGCTCGCGGACCACGGCGACGCCGGCGTCGAGATCCTCTCCAAGCAGCTCGCGGGCGCAGGGGAACTGGCCGCTGTCGAGTTCGCGCTGGAAGAACTCGCGCACGCCGGGCGGCCAGCCCGACCCCTGCTCGTCGGGCTCCTGGGCCTCGCGGATCGCGAAGCCGAAGACGTACTCGTCGATCAGCACCATCGCTTCCAGCTTCGCCTTCGAGTCGATGCTTGCCCCCGCCATCGCCTGCAACGACTGCTCCAGGTGGCGCAGCTTGTTGGGGCCGGGCCGGGGCTCGTCGAGCAGGTCGAGGGTCCAGCGGTGCCTGCGCAGGGACTCCAGGGTCGAGATCGCGATCCGCGCCATCGCCGGGCGCCACTCGCTCGGCAGCTCCTCGGCGGGCACCAGCACCTCCCCCATCACCGCGTCCATCATCAGCGTCACCAGCTCGTCCTTGTTGGCGACGTAGTGGTACAGCGTCATCGTGCCGGCGCCGAGCTGCTGGGCGACCCGGCGCATCGAGACCGCCTCGAAGCCCTCCGTGTCGGCAATCTCCATCGCCGCCGCGGCGATTCGCGCCCGCGAGTGCCCGGGGCTGCGCGAGCAGGGCTCCTCGCGCAGCCAGATCAGGGTCGGCTCGGGCTCGGTGGAGGTGGCGGAACTCATCTCGTACAGCGTACTGCTATCTTGAGACGTACGCCGTACTACTTGATCCGAGGTCCGATGAATTCTCAGTCCGCCGGCGCGTCCCCCAGCGCCGATCCCAACGCCCTAGACCGCGGGACGATGGTTGTCGCCGCCGTCGTCCTGCTCGGAGCGGTGATGTCGATCCTCGACACCACCGTCATCAACGTCGCGATCGACCGCCTGGCGATCGACTTCAACGCCTCGCTGACGACGATCCAGTGGGTGGTCACCGGCTACACGCTGGCCCTGGTCGCGGTGATCCCGCTCAGCGGCTGGGCCGCCGACCGCTTCGGCACCAAGCGCATCTACATCTGGTCGCTGGTCCTCTTCGTCCTCGGCTCGATCCTCTGCGCCGCCGCCTGGAGCGCCGGCTCGCTGATCGCCTTCCGCGTCCTCCAGGGCATCGGCGGCGGCATGATCATGCCCGCCGTGATGACGATCATGACCAAGAAAGCGGGGCCGCACCGGATGGGCCGGGTGATGGGAATCCTCGGCGTGCCGATGCTGATCGCGCCGCTGGTCGGCCCGATCCTCGGCGGCTGGCTGGTCGACGACGTCTCCTGGCGCTGGATCTTCCTGATCAACGTCCCGATCGGGATCGTCGCGGTCACCCTGGCGGCGCTCGTGCTCGAGCGCGACGAGCCGCAGCCCGCCCACAAGCTCGACTGGCTCGGCATGGGCCTGCTCTCCCCCGGCCTGACGCTGATGATCTTCGGCCTCGCCGAGTCCTCCAGCGACGGCTTCGGGGCGACCAAGTCCTGGCTGCCGATCCTCGCCGGGGTCAGCCTGATCGCCACCTTCTTCTGGCACAGCTGGCGGACCGAGGCACCGCTGATCGACATCAAGACCTTCACCCACACCCGCGCTGGCGCCTCCGCCGCGGTCTTCATGGCCTTCTCGATCGCCTTCTTCGGCGCTCTGCTGCTGATCCCGCTCTACTACCAGACGGTGCGCGGGGCTTCGGCCCTGGAAGCCGGGCTGCTGCTGGCCCCCCAGGGCCTCGGGGCGATGATCACGATGCCGCTGGCGGGCAGGCTGACCGACCGCTACGGGCCGAGCAAGCTGCCGGCCTGCGGGATCCCGCTGCTGGTGATCGGCATGGCGCCCTTCGCCTTCGTCACCGGCAGCACCTCCTACGTCCTGCTCTGCGGCTTCGGCTTCGTGCTCGGCCTCGGCATGGGCCTCTCGATGATGCCGACGATGACCGCGGCGATGCAGGCGGTGCCGCGGGCGGCGATCGCCCGTACCAGCACGGCGATGAACATCATCCGCCAGGCCGGCGCCTCGATCGGCACCGCGATCATCTCGGTCCTGCTCTCGACGGCGATCGTCGAGAAGCTGCCGAGCGGCGCCAGCCCGGAAGGGGGCAGCGGCTTCGAGGCCCTACACGGGATCTCCGCCGCTCAGCGGGAAGTGATCTCCAACCCGCTCGCCGAAGCCTTCGCTTCAACCTTCGTCTGGGCGATCGCGCTGCTGGCGCTGGCCTTCATCCCGGCGCTGTGGATGGCGATCGCCGGCCGCAAGCCGATGCCCGACGCGGCTCCCTCCCCCGAAGAGCAGGCCGCCGTCCTCGAGTAGCTGCCGTGTCGAGTTTGTTCGGAGGGGCCGAACAAACTCGACACGCTCAGGCTGGCGCGGCGGCGCTTGCGGCTCCGGGCTGGCGCGTGGGAATGCGGCCGGTGAAGAAGAGGCCGACGAGGGCGAGGAGCGCCAGCACGGCGAGCGCGGTGCGCAGGCCGACGATGCGGGCGGTCTCGTTTTCCTCGACGATCGCGTCGGTTGCCCGCGGCGGCACCCGCGCCTCGTCGAGCGCCGTTTCGAGTTCCTCGTCGGAGAGGAAGGGAACGCCGCCGGAGAGCTCGGTCGAGGCCTGCGACTTGACCGGGGCCGGGACCGCCGGGTTTTCCTCGACCCCGCTGAGGAAGGAGGTGCTGAGGGCGGCGATCACGATCGCGCCGGTCAGTGCGGTGCCGACCGAGATCCCGAGGTTGGTGAGGGTGTTCTGCAGGCCGCCGACCTCCCCGCTCTGCTCGTCGGGCACCGAGGAGACGGTGACGCTGCCCAGCTGCGAAGCGAGCGCGCCCATCCCGAGCCCGGCGAGGATCAGCGGCCAGGTGACGATCTCTGCGCCGGCGCCGGCGTCGAGGGCGGCGACGAGAACGACCAGGGCGGCGAACATCAGCAGGAAACCGATTCGCACCATGCGGCGCGGCGAGACGTTGGGGAAGAGCTTCGGGATCCCCGCCGCGGAGAGGATCAGGGCGAAGGAGAGCGGCAGCAGCCGCACCCCGGTTTCGATCGCCGAGAGGCCGAGGGCGATCGAGAGGAAGAGCGGCATCGCGAAGAAGAGGCCGCCCTGGAGGAAATACTGGAAGAAGAACGAGGTGAGGCCGCCGCGCAGGGCCGAGACCCGGAGGATCTTCGGGTCGACCAGCGGCTCCTTGCCCTGGGCCACGAGGCGGTTCTCCCAGGCGCGGAAGAGCGCCAGACCGGAGGCGCCGGCGAGGATCATCCAGACCACAGGGGAGAGCCCGATCCACTCGGGCGCCCCGGGCTTGGGCCGGACCACGCCCCAGGTCCCCGAGCGCAGCACCCCGAGCACGATCAGGCCGAGGCCGATCGCCGAGAACGCGGTCCCGACCAGATCGAGCCGCACCTTGCGCTCGGGCGCGCCCGCCTCGATGCGGCGGGCTACGACGAGGATCACGAGCACGATCAGGACCTCGGCGGCGAACACGTAGCGCCAGGAGAGGTAGGTGGTGAAGAAGCCGCCGACGATCGGCCCGACCGCGACCGCGACCGCCGCCGCGGCGGCGACCAGCCCGTAGGCTCGGGGGCGTTCCTCGCGGCCGAAGTTGGCGGCGACGAGGGCGACGATCGCGGGCAGGATCAGCGCCGCCCCGAGTCCCTCCAGGCAGGACCACCCGATCAACAGCACGGTCAGGTTCGGCGACAGCGCCGTGGTCAGCGACCCGGCGCCGTAGATGATGCAGCCGATCGCGAAGGCGCGCTTGCGGCCGATGATCTGGCCGATCTTGCCGCCGGTGATCATGAACGAGGCCATCACCAGCGTGTAGAGGGTGATCGCGGTCTGGATCCCGGTCACGGTGGTGCCGACGTCCTGGGCGACGGTGGCGATCGAGACGTTCATCACCGAGCTGTCGAGCATCATCAGGAACTGGCCCGCGCACAGCGTCATCAGAATCAGGCCGGCGGCGCCGGCGCCGGCTTTGCGGGCCACGTTCAGAGCGCCTCGGCGGCGATCCGGTCGGCCTCGATCGCGGCCAGCAGCGCCTCGTGGTCACGCAGGTTGCACTCGGCGTAGGCCTCCGAGAAAGCGGTGATCGCGCGGTCGAAGGAGTCGCCGGCGCCGAGGTAGGAGGCGATCGCGACGCGGTCGCCGGAGCGGGCGTGGGCGCGGGCCAGCGTCCAGCCGCACATCCGCGCGTAGACGTCGAAGCCCGCCGGGCTCAGCCGCTCGACTTCGGCCGAGCGCTTCCAGTCCCAGAGCTGGCGCACGTAGAAGTCGCGTTCGCGGCCGTCGAGGCCGGTGGCGCGGCACCAGCCGAGGAAGATGTCACTGGCCGCCTGCATCAGCCGCTGCCCCTCGACCACCCGGCGGCCGTGGTTGCGGTAGCGGCTGGCGCCGACGTAGGGCTCGAGCACCGAGGCCTCCGCTTCCTTCGCCTGCAGGAAGAGCGGATCGGAGTCGCCGGCCCCGGTCAGCATCACCACCCAGGCGCGGGTGCCGACGCTGCCGACCCCGACCACCTTGCGGGCGATCTGGCGAAACTCGTAGCCGTCGAGCAGGTGCTGGCGGTCGGAGGGCAGCGTCTCGCGGTAGACGCGGAGTACGTCGGCGAGGACCGCGGCGACCTCGCTGCCGTCACTGCCCGGCACCAACTCCTGCCCGGGAACCAGCAAGGGCGGTTCACTGCGGAAGCGCAGTTCTCCGTCGACCGTCTCGGTCAGCCGCTCCAGGGCCCGCAGGCTGTCCTTGTTGCGAGCCTTGGCGACGCCCTTGCGGACCCGCTCGATCTCGGTCGGGTCGTCGTGTTCGACCTCGTCCAGCGCCTTCTCGACGTCAAAGCGCGAGTACCAGACCTCGAGATTGCCCATTGCCGCAAAGGCGCGCATCGCCTCGCGATAGGTCGACAACACCCGCAGCAGCGCCGCCTCGCGCTGCTTGCGCTTGAAGCCGCTTTCGCGGGTCGCCACCGCGAAGCTGGCGGCCAGCCGCTTGACGTCCCACTCCCACGGCCCCGGCAGCGACTCGTCGAAATCGTTGAGGTCGAAGACGAGCCGGCGGTCGGGGGCGGCGAAGGCGCCGAAGTTGGAGAGGTGGGCGTCGCCGCAGGCCTGCACCCGCAGACCGGAGTCCGGCGTCTCCGCAAGGTCGGCGGACATCACCGCCGCGGCGCCGCGGTAGAAAGCGAAGGGAGAGGCCGCCATCCGCCCGTAGCGGATCGGGACCAGCTCCGGCACCCGTGAGGCAGCCTGCCCCTCGAGGATCTCGATCGGGTCGCGGCGATCGTCGGCGGGCTGCCATTCGCCGTGGGCGGTGCGGCGCGCTTTGGAGCGGGCCGCCTTGCCCTGGGCTTCGCGGTCGCGGACGTCCATGCCGCCACCGTACATCGCCGGCGGGCCGATTACCTCACCCGGATGGGAGGAAATCGGCCCGCCGGGCCGGACTAGACCGTCGCCGCGGCCTGCTCGGACTGGCTGTCGCGGGCGGCGTCGGCGGCTTTCGCCTCGGCCTCCGGGGTGCGCTCGCCGGTCGGACGGGGCAGCAGCACTTCTTTGGCGATGACCAGGCGCTGGATCTGGCTGGTCCCCTCGTAGAGCTGCATGATCTTCGCGTCGCGCATCAGTTTCTCGACCGGGTACTCCTTGATGAAGCCGTAGCCGCCGTAGACCTGCACGGCGTCGACGGTGATCTCCATCGCCGAGTCGGCGGCGAAGCGCTTGGCCATCGATGAGACCTTGCTGTTGCGCAGGCCCTGGTCGAGCAGGACGGCCGAGTTCCAGGTCAGCAGGCGGGCGGCCTCGACCTTGGTGGCCATGTCGGCGATCATGAACTGGATCGCCTGGTGCATCGCGATCGGAACCCCGAACTGGACCCTTTCCTTGGAGTACTCGGTCGCGTACTCGAGCGCCGCGCGGCCGATCCCGACAGCCATCGCGGAAACGCCCGGGCGGGTGCGATCGAGCGTCATCATCGCCAGTTTGAAGCCCTTGTTTTCCTCGCCGATCAGGTTCTCGGCCGGGACCTCGACGTCGTTGAAGGAGATGGTCGCGGTGTTGGAGGCCCGCTGACCCATCTTGTCCTCCTTCTTGTCGACGGTGACCCCCGGGGAGTCGGCGTCGACGACGAAGGCGCTGATGCCCTGGTGGCCCGACTCCGGGTCGGTCTTGGCGTAGACCGTGAACCAGTCGGCGTAGGTGCCGTTGGTGATGAAGCACTTGGAGCCGTTGAGAACGTACTTGTCGCCCTGCTTGACGGCCCGCGTTTTCATCCCCGAGACGTCGGAACCGGCATCCGGCTCGGTCAGGCAGAACGAGGCCAGTTTCGGGCTTTCGCACAGCATCCCGAGGTACTTCTTCTTGGTCTCCTCGGAACCGCCGAGGGAAACCGGGGCCGCGGCGAGGCCGTTGGCCGCGAGGCTGGTGCCGATGCCCGAGCACCCCCAGCCGAATTCCTCCTCGATCAGGCAGCCGGAGAGGTAGTCGAGGCCGGGCCCGCCGTAGGCCTCGGCGATGTGGGTGTTCATCAACCCGACCTCCCAGGCCTTGTCGATGATGTCCTGGGGCCAGGTGCCGTCCTTGTCGTACTCCCAGGCGACCCGGCGCATCTCTTTCTCGGCAAAGCTGTGCGCCAGCTCTTTGAGGTCCTTCTGCTCGTCGGTCAGGGTGAAGTCAACCACCGGTCGGAGCTCCTTTTCGTCATTGCGTTAAGTCCGTATCGGAGCGCCACCCGCGTGGAAGCTCCCCTTGATTGACTGGTCAGTCAACCAACAGAAAGGTTAGCGGATCGGTCCTCGCCGTTTGGGCGACTAGTCTTTGACCCATGGATCCCTGGATCGTCGCCTCCGCGACCGACAAAGGGCTTGTGATCCTCTTCCTCGCCGTCGTCGTCGGACCCTTCCTCGGGGTGCTCTTGCGGGTCGTCAACGGCAACGGTTGGGACCGGATCGGCAAGGGACCGCTGGCGATGGAGGAGCGGCGCTCTCCGGAGCTGGAGTCCGATCCCGAGCAGGTCGACGCGGAAGTGCGCGAACTGAAGAATCTCGTAGGATCCGAGCGTGCCTCCCGCCCCTGACGAGAACCTCTACGAGGTCGAGCAGCTGCTGGTCCAGCCCGGCACCTACTTCAACCCCCAGACCGAGGTCGTGGTCGTCGTCGACGACTCCGCCTCGATCGACCAGGAGGTCTTCAACATGGAGGCCTACGAGGGCGCCGACTGGGTCCGCATCTCCGACGAGGTGCCGATCGACGAGGACGACCGCGACCGCGTGCTCGAGGCCTTCCAGACGCACTACCACCCGGGCTCGACCGGCTCGATCTCCGAGACGGCGCTCGAACAGGGCGACGAGGAGCTCGACGAGGACGAGACCGGCCAGGACCCCGGCCGCGAGGACTGAGGTGGCCGCGGTGCTCGCCGAGGGGGAGAAAGCCCCCGCCTTCGCCCTGCCCGACCAGGACGGCAACACGGCTCGGCTCAAAGACTTCAAAGGCCAGGCGGTCGCACGCTCGAACGTCGAGGCTCACCGGGGCTCGCGGCCCGGGTGCACGCGGCGCTTACTCAGCGAACAGGAGATCGGCCCAGCTTCGCGCCCCGGCCCGGGCTGCCATGCGGAGCCGTAGAGCGTCGTTTCCGGATCGGAGTAGACCCTCGTCAGGCAGGTACCGTCGGTGTTAATCGCCATGAGCGCATCGCCTTTCTTCGGGTCCGTGTAGCCGTTTTCGACGACCCGGGTGCGGGTGAACGCGAGGCGCTGTCCGGACGGATCCCAGCTGGGCCAGGCGAGCAACTTGTGGCTGCGGAGCAGGAGCCGCGATCGAGGGAAGGTGCCGACCCGGGTGACCCGCAGCTCGTCGATCGGCGGCGAGCCGTCGTCGATCGCGCTCGCCCTCCAGTTCTTCCAGCGGATGAAAGCCACTTCCGATCCATCGGGTGAATAGACGGGTTCCGACGCTTCCCGAGCCAGCAGCGAGACGTGGCCGGTGCGCAGGTCGACAGCAACCGCACTGCTCCCCAACCAACCGACCGTCCCGGCGAGCTTCGAGCCGTCTGGAGAGAATGAACTCGGTTCGAATTCCGTGCCCAGCCGCCTCGCTCGCCGCGCCGAGCCCGACATTACGTTGAGGAGCCAGATGGAG
>JBFXEM010000040.1:0-9595 GCA_050180135.1 Solirubrobacterales bacterium
TGACGAAGCCGCCGACGACCGCCTCCTGCATCGCCGTCACCTCGCGCAGGTGTCCTCCCAGCGCCTCGCCTTTCGCGGCGAACTCGGCGACGTCGCCGCCACCGCAGAAGTTCTTGCCCTCGCCGCTGAGCAGGACCACCCTTACCGAGTCGTCCCGCTGGATCGTCCGCACCGCCTGGATCAGACCGGTGAAGAGAGGCTTGTTGAGTGCATTCGACGCCTCGGGCCGGTTCAGCCGCACCCGGGCGATTCCGGCTTCGACGTCGAGCAGAACGGGCTCGGTGCTCATCGGGTTGTCCTCCTTGCGTTCGATTCGAAAACGCTCAGCGCTCGCTCGGAGCCGAGGTGGCGAACGATCGCCTCGCGCTCCATCTCCAGTCCGGCCGCCAACGGCATCTCCAGTCCGGCGTAGACGAGCCGCTTGGCCTCGGCCACGGCCCGAGGATCCTTCGCCGCCAGTGCTCCCGCAAGCTCGGTGGCGCTTGCCCGCAGCTCCGCGGCCGGCACAGCGCGCAGGGCAAGGCCAAGCGCTGCCGCCTCGGTGCCACTGATCCGCTCGCCGGCGAGAATGTGAGCGAGCGCACGCTGGCGGCCGAGCAACCGTGGCAACCGCTGCGAGCTGCCCCCACCGGGGATCATCGCGAAGTTGAGGTGGTTGTCGGCGATCGTCGCGTCGGCGGCGACGATCGCGAAGTCGCAGCTCTGCATCAGCTCGAAGCCGCCGGCCAGCGCGTAGCCGTGCACCGCCGCCAGCACCGGCACCGGCAGCTTTGCGATCGCCTCGCAGGCCGCGCCGAAAGCAGCGAAGATCGAGGCGAGCGCGGCAGGTCCCTCTGTCCTCAGACGCTCCAGCTCCTTGTAGTCGCCGCCGACGGAGAAGTGCTCACCGGCACCTTCGATCACGATCGCGCCGGCCTGCTCGGAGGCCTCGCGCAGGGCGTGCTCGAGCGCGTCAGCGAGCTCGACGGTGATCGCGTTCATCGCCGCGGGCCGGTTGAGGACGAGGTGCGCCACGTCGCCCTCCGTCCTGACCAAGACCGTCTCCTCACCGCTCACGACGCTTCCCTTCTGATTCCCAATTCTCTATTCCACATTAGAATACGGAACGAGGTCTTGCAGCCCCTTTCGCCGGATCTGCCGGCCGGGCTCGGCAGTTAGGTCAACCGGAGAGGAGATGCACGATGGAGGGTGAGAGCAAGCACCGCTGGGCGCTCGTCGGAGGTGGTTCGGGCGGGATCGGCAGGGCGATCTCAAAGGCGCTGGCCGAAGGCGGCTGGAACGTCGCAGTGACTTTCAACAGCAACGAGGCCGGCGCACTCGAGACCGTCTCCAGGGTCGAGCTTGCC
Organism: Solirubrobacterales bacterium; assembly: GCA_050180135.1. Classification (GTDB taxonomy): domain Bacteria; phylum Actinomycetota; class Thermoleophilia; order Solirubrobacterales; family 70-9; genus VAYN01. The sequence continues at coordinate 1,347 of JBFXEM010000040.1, forward strand.
GGCGGCGAGGCACGCACGCTGCAGGTCGACCTCGCCGACGGCTCCGCCACCGCGGCCGCGGTCGACGATCTCGCGGGGGCCGTCGATCTGAGCGGGCTCGTGTACGCCGCCGGGCCACGGATCCCGATGGACTACTTCTCCAACCTCGGCCACGAGCAGTTCAGTCGCATCGTCGACATCGACCTCAAGGGCTGTTTCAACCTGCTTCAGTCGGGGGTCCGCCACCTGCGCGAGCGGGAAGGCTCGGTGATCGCCCTCTCGACCCAGGCCGTCGCCCGCTACGCCAAGCGCGACAGCCTCTCGAGCATCCCCAAGTCGGCCGTCGAAGGCATCGTCAAGGCGATCGCCGTCGAGGAGGGGCGCTACGGCGTCACCGCCAACACGATCGGGGTCGGCATGCTCGAAGGCGAGGGCATGTGGGAATCGATGAACGAGTCGGGCCACTACACCGAGGCGGTCCTGGCGGCGGCGATGGCGGCGACGCCGATGCGCCGCTTCGGCAGCCCCGAGGACATCGCCCGCATGGCCCGGTTCCTGATGTCCGAGGAGGCCGCCTGGGTGACGGGGCAGACGATCTACGTCGACGGCGGCTACAGCGTCTGAGCCCGCCGCCGCTCAGACCGCGAGCGGCGGCAGCGCGGGGTCGCCGGCAAGCGCTCCGACGCGGTTTGCGAGCCAGCCGACCAGCGCCGCGTTGACCTCGGCGGGGCGCTCCAGAGCCATCCAATGCCCGGCGGCGATGGTCGTCGCGGTGAGGTCGGAGCAGCGCTCTCCCATCGGACGCGCCAGTCGCGAGGTGGTGCACTCGCACGTGTTCTCGTAGGCACCGGCCATGAACAGAACGGGCATCTCGATGCGACCGCCATTGACCGCTTCCGCGGCGAAGGCGGCGTTGGCCTCGTGGTTCAGGTACCAGGAGTCCGGGCCGGCGAAGCCGTTGCGGCTGAGCGCGTCGACGTAACTTCCCAGCTCCTCCTGATCGAGGACGCTGGTGTCGAGCGGCAGGTCCGGTGCCTCGCCGCGGCCGCCGAACCAGCCACCGCGCTCGCGGATCGTGGCCGTGTATGCGCGCTTGCCGGCACGCTCGGGCTCGCCGCCGCGGAACAGCGCCTTGACCGTGTTGCGCGGGTTGGCCTCGAAGGTGGCGGTCGCCGCCTCGAAACACTCCTCGTAGTAGAGGAGGTAGTCCCACTGACCGGCCGGGTAGCGGTCGGCCGGGTAGAGCTCGCGGTCGACCAGCTCGATCAGCGGCGCCAGGCCACGCTCGAGCGTGTAATAGGGGACCGACAGCCCCGCCACGGCTCGGCAGCGCTCCGGGTGGTGGCTGGCCATTCCCCAGATCACCGGCGCGCCCCAGTCGTGGCCGACCCAAATCGCCCGCTCGCGACCGAGGTGATCGATCAGCTCGACCATGTCGGCGACGATCTGGCGCTGGCCGTACTCAGCCGCGGAGGCGGGGACGCTTGAACCGCCGTAGCCGCGCATGTCGGGTGCTACGGCGCGAAAGCCGAGTGCGCCCAGGACCGCCAGCTGGTTGCGCCAGCTGCGGGCCAGGTCCGGCCAGCCGTGAACGAGAACGATCAGCGGTCCGTCCTCGGGGCCGGTCGCGAGGTACGCGGTGCGGTGCCGGGGCGTCTCGAGGAGATGCTCGGTAGTCGTCAGGCTTTGACTCATAACCAAATCCAAAGTAGATTCTATTTGAACTACGAGGAGGAGGTTCGCAGTGGAGGCAAGGAGTGAAGGGAGCGGTCGCGCACTGCCGCCCGGAATCAGCCTCGAGGGCCGGCGGGTCCTGCTGACCGGCGCCGCCAGCGGGATCGGACGAGCGACCGCAACCTGCCTCGCGGAGCTCGGCGCCGACCTGACGATCACCGACGTCTCCCCGCTGGAAGAGGTGAGCGCCGAGGCCGAAGCCGCCGGCGCTAGCGTCGAGCCGGTCCAGGGAGACCTGATCGACGACGAGTTCCTCGACGGCTTGCTGCGCCGCGGCCCCTACGACGCCCTCGCCTCCGTCGCCGGGGTCTTCTTTCCGCCTGAGGGAATGTCCTCGAAGGAGGGCTTCAACTGGGTGATGGAAGTGAACTTGCGGGCGCCGCTGCGCCTGGCCAGCGCCTGCGTGGACCAGATGGGCGAGCGCGGTGGCGGCAACGTCGTCCTGGTTGGCTCCGCCGCCGGCCGCAACGGCGGCGCCGTCGCCAACGACTCGATCGAGTACGCGACCTACGCCGGCTCCAAAGGCGGCGTCCACTCCGTCGTCCGCTGGCTCTCGCGCCGCGCCGCCGCCAAGAACGTGGTGGTCAACGGGGTTGCGCCGGGGCCGGTGGAAACGCCGCTCTCCGCCCCGCACTCCTTCAACCCGAACTCGATCCCGCTCGGACGCATGGGAAAGCCGCACGAGCTCGGCTGGCCGATCGCGCTTCTCTGCTCGCCCGCCGCCACCTTCACGGTCGGCGCCGTGCTCGACGTCAACGGAGGTTCCTTCATTGGCTGAGCCAAACCTGCGGTCCCTGACCGACCGGGAGGCGATCTATGCCCGTCTGGTCGCCTACTCGACCGCCCTCGACGACAAAAACTGGGCCCTGGTCGAAGAGTCGTTCGCCCCGGGCGGCATCGTCGACTATCTCGAGTACGGCGGGGAGCAGAGCGGACCGACGATCGTCGAGCACTTGCGCGGCGGGCTGGGCGGGCTCGACGCGACCCAGCATCTAATCGCCAACGTAGCGATCGAGCTCGATGGCGACACCGCCGCCAGCGTCTGCGCCCTGCAGGCGCGCCACATCCTCGGCCCCGACTGCTACACGCTGGTCGGCCGCTACGAAGACCGCCTCACCCGCAATGGGGATCTCTGGGAAATCGCCCACCGCACCCTCCGGGTTTTCTACACCGAAGGCGACCCCGACGTCTTCATGCGCGGCGTCGAGCGCCTGCTGGCAGCCGGGGGCGAGGACGCGGTCCTGGCTGCGCGCTGGCGCGACTCGGTCGCGCTTACCTGATTCCGTCGGGGTATTTCTCGTAGACGGCGGCGTCGTGCATCGGCAGCAGGTGCACGCCCTCGCGCTTGGCCTTGAGGATGCCGTTGATCGTGTCTTCGACGCTCACCGAGTATCCGGGCGGGACGACCTGGGTGATCCCGGGGTCGACCCGGTAGGCGAGGTCGCCAACGATGATTGCCTGGCCGGAGGGAACGTCGGCGTAGACCATCTGGTGGCCGACCGAGTGACCCCCGGTGAGGACCGTGCGGACGCCGGGAACGATCTCGGTGTCGCCGTCGAGCATCTCGATCCGGCTGTAGAGCGGGTCGATCAGCTTGGCTAGGTCGAGACGGTCGTAGAAGACCTGGGGGAAGGTCGGCGCAGCCGCGTACTGCATCTCCGAGCGCTGCACGTAGTAGGTCGCGTTGGGAACCATGTCGGCGAGCCCGGTGTGGTCGAGGTGCAGGTGGGTGAAGATCATCTTCTCGATGTCCCCCGGCTCGAGCCCGTGCTTTGCCAGGTTGGCCTCCAGGGTCTGCTCGGGCGACTGGCGGAAGGGAAAACCGGAGCTGGCCTGCAGCTCCTCTGCCCCACGGATCCCAGCGTCGACCATGATCGGCTCGCCGGCGCCGAGGATCAGATAGGTGGAGCAGGGCATCCAGAACTTGACGCCGGGTTCGTGCCCCCAGGTGGTGAAGCTGGTATCGGCCTCGCCTTCGCCGAGGTTCATCGGGTGGATCTCGATCGGCATCTCGTTCTTCCTCTCAGGCGGTGTAGCCGCCGTCGACGACTAGGGACTGGCCGCTGATGTATCCGGCCTGCTCGTCGGAGGCGAGGAAGGCGACCGCCTCGGCGATCTCCTCCGGCGCCGCCATCCGTTCGAGCGGAACGTTTCGACGCACGCCGGCGAAATAGACGTCGTCGATTTCCTCGTTCGCGATCAATTTGTCGACGAGACCGGCTTCGGTGATCCCGCAGCCGACGCTGTTGGCGCGGACGCCGAAGCGGCCCTCCTCGGCGGCGACGCCACGGATGATCGCCTCGACCGCCGCCTTCGGCGCCGAGGACATCACATCCCGGTTCGCGTGGCGCCGCAGCGCCGGGGTCGTCAGCGCGACCACGTTGCCCTTGCTCTCGCGCAGATGGGGGATCGCGTAGTGGCAGAGGTTGAAGCAGCCGTCGACGTCGGCTTCGACCACCTGGCGCCACTTGGCCGGATCGAGCTCGCTGATCCAAAACAGCGGGATCCAGGGACCGGCCGCGTAGACGACGCGATCGATCCGGCCCTTCCAGGCTGCTGCCTCGGCGATCATGGCAGCGGTCGCCTCGGCGTCGCCGAGGTCGACGCCCGGCAACAGCAGGGCGCTGCCGCCATCGGCCTCGATCGCGGCGGCGGCAGCCTCCGCGTGCTCGTCTTCGTCGAGGTAGGTGAGCGCGATCGCGTAGCCGTCGCGAGCCAGCCGCGGCACGATCGCGCGGCCAACCCCGCCGCTGGCGCCGGCGACAAGCGCAACCCGCGTCCCCTCGGCCGACATCAGCCCATCTCCTTCGAGGCCGGATGACGCACGGTGGTGCCGCCGTCGACTAGCAGCGAGGTGCCGGTCACGTAGGAGGCTCCGTCGGTGCAGAGCCAGAGGATCGCTTCGCCGAGCTCCGACGGGACCGCGCCGCGCTCGAGCGGACTGACCTCGGCGAAGGTCTTGGCCGTCGCCGCCGCCTGTTCGGCATCGGGCTCGAGGAAGGACATCTTGGTTTCGGTCACGTTGCCGGGGATCACGGTGTTGACGCGGATCCCGTGGCGGCCGTTCTCGACCGCCGCCACCTCGGTCAACCCGAAGACGCCCTTCTTGGTCGGGATGTAGGCGCCAAGGCCCTCCAGCGCCCGCACCGCCGAGGCGGAGGAGACGTTGACGATCGCACCGCCGCGACCGCTCGCGCGCATCGCCCGCAGCTCGCTCTGCAGGCAGAAGAAAGTGCCGCTGAGGTTGATCCCGACGACCCGGTCCCACTCCTCCCGGCTCATCTCGTGCAGCGGCGTGCCGGCGGGGCGACCGTCGCGGATCACCTGCGGGATCGCGGCGTTGTTGACCGCCGCGTCGAGCCCGCCGTAGGTGTCGACCGCGAGCGCCACCATCGCCTCGACCCGGTCCGGATCGGAGATATCGGTGACCGAGGCAAGCGCCTCTCCCCCCTCGGCGCCGATCTCGGCCACGGTCTGCTCGACGCCGGCGGCGTCGAGGTCGGCCGCGACCACGGCCCAGCCGGCGGCGGCGAAGAGCTTCGCGGTGGCCCGGCCGACGCCGCCGCCGGCGCCGGTGACGATCGCGACGCGGCGCTCCTCGGCGCTCACAGGGCGAACCCGCCGTCCACCGTCAGGGTCTGCCCCGAGACGTAGCCGGCCCGCTCGGGTGAGACGAGGAAGGCGATCGCCTCGGCGATGTCGGTCGCGTTGCCGAGCCGACCCAGCGCGATCACGCTCTTGGTGATTTCGATCCACTTCTCGTCGAAGTCCTTTTCCTCGACCAGCCGGTGGTACATCCCGTCTTCGAGGGCGCCGACGGCGACCGCGTTGGCGCGAATCCCGAACCGGCCCTCCTCCGAGGCGACGGCCCGGATCAGGGCCTCGATCGCCGCCTTCGGCACCGAGGAGAGCAGATCCTTGCGCGCGTAGCGGCGCACGGCCGGGGTCGAGACCGAGACGATCGCGCCCTTGGTCTCGCGCAGCGGCAGCACCGATGCGTGAACGAGGTTCCAGCAGCTGACGGTGTCGTCGCGAAGGATGTCGTCCATCTGCGTAGGCTCGAATTCGGTCACCCAGCGCTGCGGCAGGTAGGGCCCGGCAGCGTAGATCGAGGCGTCGAGGCGACCGAAGTCGGCGACGATCCCCTCGATCATCGAGGAGACCTGCCCGTACTCGGCGAGGGTCGCTTTATATAGACGCGCGGTCTGACCCTCGGCCTCGACCGCGTCGGCGATCTCGCGTGCGGCCGCTTCGTTGCTGCGGTAGCTCAGGGCGAGGTCGTAACCGTCCCGGGCCAGCCGCTTCGCGGTCGCGCCGCCGATGCCGCCGCTGGCTCCGGCGATGACCGCGACCCTGCTCTCGTTGCTCTCACTCATCTTCAGGCCTCGTTACTGAGGACGACGTTGATTGCGTCTTCGCCCTCGATCTTTCCGGAGAGGGTGTCAACCGCCCTCATTCCTTCGTGGTAGTCAAAGACGTGGGTGCGCATCTGTGCGATCGGCACCCGCTTGGAGGCGATCAGAGCGATCGAGCGCCGGTAGGACTCGGGGGTCATCCCGAGCACCCCCTGCATGCGGATCCCCTTCATGATCGCTTCGTCGACCGGGAACCCGTCGACCTCCTTCGCCTTCAGCCCGGCGAAGACGATCGTGCCGCCCTGGCGGACCAGCGAGATCGAGTCGACCACCGGCTGGATCGAGAAGGAGGAGGTATCGAGGACGACGTCCACCCCTTCGCCCCCGGTGATGTGGTTGACGCGCTCGCGCAAATCGTCCTGCTCGACGTCGATCGCGTGGTCGGCGCCGAAGTCGCGCGCCAACGCCAGCTTGCGGGCGTCTTTGCCGAGGCCGGTGACGATGATCGTCCCCGCCCCGGCCTCCCGCGCCGCCAGCGTCGCGGTGAGGCCGCGCTGGCCGCAGCCGAGAATCGCGATCGTCGCGCCGACCGCCAGCTGCGGCGTCACGACGCCCCACTGGATCCCGGCCGCCATCGGCTGCCAGAGCGCCGCCTCGAGCGGGTCGACCGATTGGGGAACCGGGTACACGACAGCCTTCGGGTGGATGTAGACATGGCTCGAGTAGCCGCCCCAGAGGCCGGGCTCGTTGTCGGTCGTGATGTAGCCGTAGCAGGCGAGGCGCGAGTTCTCGAACGGGTTGCGGCTGCAGAACTGCCCCATCCCCGCGAGGCAGTACCGGCAGCCCCCGCAGGGGATCCAGGGGTCGACGGCGACACGGTCGCCGACCTTGCAGTCGGGGCGCCCGCCGGAGGCGATCTTCTCGATCGTGCCAACGATCTCGTGCCCCATCACGCGTGGGAAGGTCGCCCAGTCCTCGCCTCTGAGCGACTCGATGTCGCTGCCACACAGCCCGCACGCCTCGACCCGCAGCAGAGCCGCGCCATCTCCGAGCTTCGGCAGGGGGATCGCCGTCTCGCGCAGGTCCCTGGTTCCGTGCTGGACCATCACGTCAGCATTCGCGCTCATTTTGCTCTCCTCTGGTTGCGAGCCGCCGCTTGGCGCCGTTGGGAAGTTGCCTCGGAGTCGACCTCGAGCCGCTCGGGATCGTTCTCCGGGTCGCCGCTGATCACCACGCCGAAGCGCTCGGCCGCGGCGTCGAGGCTGACGTAGCCGTCGCGGACGTCGTTCTTGACGCGCTCGGGGTCGCGGGCGAACGGGTCCCCCCAGCCGCCGCCGCCGTTGGTGAGGTAGCGCCAGGTGGCGCCGGGGGCGGTCTGGCGGGTCGGCGGGTCCGAGTAGTAGACGTACTCGCCGTCGGGGTCGAGGGTGTTGGCGCCGGGCTCCATCATGCCGGCGACGGGCGTCGCGCCGGCGTAGACACCGTCGTCGTCGGTCGCGACGAAGACCTCGCGTCCGCTGGTCGCGCGACCGTCGGGGCCGAAGATCCAGACGCCGCCGTTGCGGCCGTCGCCGCCACCGACGACGCCCACCCCGCTCGGGTATTTGAAACGCATCGGAATCGTCTGGTGTTCGGCCGGCGCCGTCCACATCACGTCCTTGAGGATCCCCGCGCCGCCACGGTTGAAGCCGGCCCCGGCGGTGTCGGGCACGTACTCCTTGCGCAGCATCATCAGTGGGAAGTCGGCCTCCAGCGACTCGACGGAGGGCGACATGATGTTCAGCAGGTAGGGGCAGGTGTGGCTGTCGCCGTCGGCGTTGCGATCAGCCCCCCAGGGCCCGGTCTCACCCCCGGCCAGCGAGGAGCAGGCCCACGGAGTTCCGTCCGGCCCGGTGCCGAAGGCGTTGTGGACGTTGTTGGAGCCGGTATCGCCACCGATCGCCTTCTCCCCGAGCGCGTCGGCGAGCGCGCCGAGCATCGAGCCCATGATCACCGAGCCCACTTCCCAATAGAGCATGATCGCCCCCTCCGGTGGCAGGGCGCTTGCCATCGTCCCCGGCGGAATCACGATGTCTATGTCGCGGAAGGAGCCCGAGGTGAACTCGCTGAAGGGGTCGAGCAGCATCATCAGACCGACCCCGACCGCGGTCTTGGCGTCGAGGGCGCCACCGTTGATCGAGG